>NZ_KV818036.1:0-156855 GCF_001814835.1 Streptococcus sp. HMSC072D07 | reverse complement strand
ATATGAGCTTGAAGGTAGAATTGCCGGAGTGATAAAGGGAGCGGAAACGCTCTTTTTTATGTTATAATAGGCATAGAATGTTTAGGAGAAAGAGATGAAGGAAAATAAACGCTTATTTTGGGTTGTTAGTGTGATGTTAATGGTCCTGACTCTTTATACACTGACTGGATGTAGTTTGGGTGGTGAGACCATTCCCAAAAACAGAACAAAGGAACAGTACGAATTTGAAAAAACGTTTGAACCTATATTTAAATTTTTAGAGCAAGACAAGAAGGAGTTTAATGGATTAAAGCTTTACAAAAATAGTATTTATATAGAGAGTGGAAACGTAGTAAAGGATTATAAAGTATTCTTAGATACTAGCCAATCTGACATTAAGGGTGACTATACAATAAAAATTGGGGATAATAAAGAAACAGTTCCTGTTACTTACTCTAATGGGAAGTTAAATTATGGGTCGGAGGTAACTCCTTTATATGATGAAGAAATTCTTAATTTGGTAGTACAAAGAGATTATTTCGCTTCCTTGAATATAAAAGAAACCTTTAAGAGTGCAGAAACAGAGCTTCGTGATATTATCTATGAACCAGAAAATCATTCTGACCTCTATAAATATCTTAAAAATAAGTACGATATGCCAGAGGATACAACCTGTAGAATCAGAGTAAGGTACTCTAGTGGAACAATCTATGGAATTTCAATACTAATGGAATCTAGGGATGAGGCTGTTCAAATAGATTTAACTATATTTAAACAACGGGAGGATAATCAATGAATGAAATTGAAAAAAGGAACCGTCGGGTTGAAAGGTAAAGCACTATAAAAGCTGTTTTATAACTGATTTTTAATGAGCATCAGGAGATATTATGTTAAAATCGAACAAGTGGATATTCCTTGCAATTTCCGTTCCCTTTATTATTATTGGTTTGTCATATTTGTTAATTAGGATACCGATTGGGAACACTGGTAAGTTTATTCATGATCATGCGGATTCTATCAAAAGCGAAATTATTGCAGACATAGACAGTCAAGGGCAATATATAAAGTCAGTGACGCTTTTACCAGGTTCTGCGAGGGGAGGCTTTGATAATGGTGGAGATGTAGGTGGAAATTATCATATTTCCTTTACAGCCTATGCTAATAATAATCGCAAGCAGTCAATGAAAGTAGAATTATACTTTCCTGATGCTGGTATAGGTCCTTTTACATTTATAAAACCCAATCCTTATAAATCTCCTGAAACTATGAGGAGATGGTACTTATCAGTAGTAGAGGTATCAAGTGACCCCTCGTGGGATTGGAAGCGAGAGCAAGATAAATTGACTGAAACTATGAATAAACTTGATCGCAAGAGCAAGGATGCCTCCAGGCAAGTTGAAAAAGAAATTATGATTCGTAATCTTAACAGATGGCTACAAGAACATGAGGAAAATTTCAAACTAGCTATCCAAACAGACCTGTATAGAAACGACCCAGAATTGGAACAGAAATTAGGAAAGATTCAAAGTATCAGTGTAAGTGAATATCAAATGTACATTCCTTCGACAGGTAGCGACATTAGTTTTGATGTTAGATTTGAGAAATATCCTGAAGAAGTAGCTACTATAAACGTTCGCTTGCATTCCCAAGGGGAACAATCAGTTTTTAAGGATCCCTCAGTAGCTGCAACTATTAGTTTTGAAAGAGAACGTTTTGTTATAAAAACTGTGTACGACTCCAAGCTATTTCCAATTTTTAATCAAAGTCGATTTGGTAATAGTAATGGAGAAATATCTTATGAACTCCCAAAAGATTATGAAAATCAATTTTTAATTCCTTAACTTTCAAGCAAGCTATTATGCTTGCTTTATCTTTATGGCTTCAAGCCATAAGAGTAAGAACGACAAATCGATGCATGATAGAGGAGATTCAAGCTTATATCTTTTCCTTGTAGACATGGGATACTGATGTTTTCAAGTATAAAGGAGTAAAAATGATGCTAGCTATTTGTATAGATTCTATAGGTGACAAGTCAGGAACCTATAAGTTGTTAAGAAATTATTCATCCTTGCCTTTCTCTTTAATTCAATCCAGAATAGAAGATCATGACACGGTAATAGAAGTAGACATGTTAGATTTGGATGAATTGAAAAAGGTTAGAGCACTCATCCATGAGTTGAGTGCTATTGGGACTATGGTTACGATGAGAGATTCGACTGGTATTATCACCTTAGAATTTTTAAATAATATTATTTCTACCTTCGAAGAGATTGCGGCTGAAAGAGAAGAATTAGATGCTCTGATGTTTGAGGAGGAAGAGTGATTGTCACCTTTTCCAGTGAATCATACATTCCCAAGATAATTTTTAGTAATAAAAGGAAAATCAATGAAAGATAATAAAAATTTGTTGCTCTTTCTACAGGAGTTGATATACGGTCTTGTAGATTTTATCAGTGAGAAAGAATATAAGGAATTTGTCTTTGACTCCTTAAAACTTTCAAAACAGGAGTTTGATAAAGAGAGTGGGTTTTGTCCAGATGATTTATACAATCGATTGGAAAATATGGATGAGCAGGATATCTTGACATTTCAGATGCTAGATAAGAAAACCAATCCACTAGTATGGAACTGTATCGCTAATTTCTTTGTCTTAGTTTGTCATTATTCTTATATGGCTTCGGGGGAAGTCTACCTGCCACAAACGATAGAAAGTGTCGACGAGGACACACTGGCTGTTCTTGCCTTAAGCTACAAACAAATCCTATCTGAAAACAGTGAACTCATTTCACAAATATCTGGGCCAGAAATAGAAGGATATTTAAAGGATGAGCTCGTTAAAAACTACTTTGGACCACTATTTTTATCTGATGAGAACGAATAGGCTATTCGTTCAAGTATAGATCAGGAGAGGATATGCTTACGAGTTATTTTATGTTGATTTTTGCTGAAGCAATTGTAAACCGTATGAAAACACGATACAATTCTCAAATTCGAACTGCCTTGGATGCATGTTGGAGTTTTTTGGAGAATAGAGATAAAAGGGGAGAGGAACTTTATCGCCTTTTAGATGATGGGACAGACTTCAGTGGAATATTTATCTACATGCAGTTAGATGAAAATGAAGCGAATGGTCTCTTGTGGGACAACATTAGTTATGCAATAGGTGTGACTGCTAAAGAAGCTTTTGAGTTTGAAAATAAGAAGGAGCTTCCTTCTCCCTTAGAGAACATTGAACCGGAACTACTTGATGTCTTTATTGATAATTTAAAAGAGATTAGCATGGATCTTTATCATCACGTCGAAACAGTAAAAATTTTCATCAATAAAAATCCATACCCATCAAGAGAATCTGCCCTAAAAGAACTAGATAGACTAGGATTACTTAGATGATTTGAATAGATGATTTGGCGAAAAATCAAAAAGAACACCCCAGAAGTTAGAGTGTCATCTCTACCTTTTGGGGTGTTGTTTATTTTCTATCCTTAAGAATTTTACAATACCCAGGTACGAATAGCATGGGCAACGCCAGATTCATCATTTGTTTTGGTAATGTATTTGGCGATTTTTTTGAGTTCTGGATTTCCATTTTCCATGACAACGGGATTTCCAACGACTTCGAGCATGGCACGGTCATTTTCTTCGTCGCCGATCGCCATGGTTTCATCTTTGGTCAATCCGAGTTTTTCAGCTAGGTGAGTGATAGCTGAACCCTTGTCTACATTCTTTTTAAGGAGTTCGAGGTAGAAAGGAGCTGATTTGTTAATAGAGTAACGCTCGTAAAATTCGGCTGGAATCTTTTCAATCGCAGCATCGAGAATCTCTGGTTCATCGATAAACATACATTTGACGATTTCCTTGCCAGCCATTTCTTCAGGAGTGCGGTAAAAGATGGGCATGCTGACGAGGGTTGATTCGTGAACTGTGTATTTTCCGATATTGCGATTGGCAGTATAGATACCGTCCTTGGTAATAGCGTGCATGTGAACACCGAGCTTGCGACTGAGAAATTCCATATCCAGATAATCCTCATAGGTCAAGGATTCGCTGATAATCTCATGGCCAGTAGCAGTTTCTTGAACAAGGGCACCGTTGAAGGTTACAACATAGTCACCCTCATCTCTCAATTGCAAGTCGTCCAAAAGTTTGGCAACGCCTGCGATAGGACGACCCGTTGCAATCACGACTTTGACACCAGCTTCTTTGGCATCTTGGATGGCAGAAAAGACTTCCGGAGTGATTTCCTTTTTACTGTTAACCAGGGTACCGTCGATATCGACGGCGATTAGTTTAATACTCATAAATTTCCTCTATTCGTTCTTATTTGGGGTAAAATGATCGTTCTCAATCAAGTGTAAAAATTGCTGGGTGATACTTGCGAAGATGCTATTTTGGTCCAACATTTCTTTCGGGAAATAGAAACGATTGTCTCCATGGCGGCTGCCAGCAAGGGATTGGACGATAGGAGACAGGCTAGAGAGTTCTGCCAGTTCTCCATTTTTTTGTAAAATTTCAATCTGAGTCCGTGGATTTTCAGATTCAGGACGATAGATATCATAAGGGAGGTCAAAGTTCTTATGAATAGCAGTATAGTAGTCTGGATCAAAACCGATTTCTTCAACCAGTTGTCTCATGGTTGCGAGTTGGTCTTGGTCTTTTTCTGAAAAAGTAATGGATTTAAAGACCTTGCGGTTGACAAAGCGCTGTGACAAGTCTGCGAGAATCTTGTCAGGACTGCTCATCCAGAGTTGGAAGTAGGTATTCATCACGCCGTCATCAAGTGCCAGATAGTCAGATAGAGTAACTTTTTTTTCAAAAAAAGGTAGCAAATGTGGAGAAGTGCGTGCAAAGAAGTCCTTGTCCTCAGGGTAGAGTTCCTTAGCACGCTTGAGAAGATTCTGTAGGAGAACTTCCATGGCACGTGTTGCTGGGTGGAAATAAACCTGCATATACATCTGGTAGCGACTGAGAACATAGTCTTCGATGGCGTGCATGCCATTGCGCTGAAAGGCGATGCCATTTTCGATAGGGCGAATCACTCGGAGGATGCGAGTCAGGTCAAATTCCCCATAAGATGCTCCTGTAAAATAAGAGTCGCGCAAGAGATAGTCCATGCGGTCTGCATCAATCTGACTGGAAATGAGCTGTACGACCTGTTTGTTAGGGTAGGTATGGTCGATGACACTAGCCACTTTTTCAGGAAAGTCTGGCGCTACTTGTAGCAGGACTTGGTGAATCTCTGTCTCAGGACTTTGGATAATTTCCTGAGTGATGGCTTCGTGGTCTGTATCAAAGAGATGTTCAAAAGTATGCGAGTAAGCACCATGCCCAAGGTCATGAAGGAGTGCAGCGGTCATAGTCAAGAGAGACTCAGCAGGATCCCATTCTTCAAGATATTTTTCTTCAAAAATCTCTGTGATGCGTCGTGCAATCTCATAGACCCCCAAACAGTGGGAAAAGCGGCTGTGCTCGCCACCATGGAAGGTATAACTGGAAGTCCCTAGCTGTTTGATACGGCGCAGACGTTGAAATTCTTTGGTATTGATCAAGTCGTATATGACCTGATTATTGACATGGATGTAGTTGTGAACTGGGTCACGGAATACTTTTTCGTTCATATGACCATTATAGCAAAAAGCTAGAGTTTTTGGTAAAATAGTAGGATAAGAGAGAAGAAAGAGGACCTGATGTGAAGATTCGGATGCGCAATACGATTCAATTTGATGAACAGTTGGAAGTCATAGACCAACTCTATGACGTGGAAGTGCATGAAAAAGGGGATTTTAGCTATCTGCTTTTTTATAATGAGGAAAAGGAGAAAGTGGTTCTCAAATTTCATCAAGAAGAACTGGTGATGACCCGTTTCTCGAGTCCCAAGACTATCATGCGTTTTCTAAAGGATAGTGATAGTTTGGCCTATATTCCTACTCCAATGGGGATGCAGGAGTTTATCATTCAAACGAGTCACTACAAACTGGATGGGCAAAAGATTGAGCTGGCCTATCAACTACAAAATCAAGAGGGACACCCCTTTGCCAGCTATCAATTAGAAATTACTTGGGGATAAGAAAAAGGTTGGCAAATGCCAACCTTATTTGATATAGAGTTCTTGGTTTTTTAGGACAATTTCACGTACACTTGCAAACTTCTTGAGTTTTTTAAGTTCTTCAGGATGGGTTACGAGAGTGATAACATAGCCCTCTTTGCCCATGCGACCTGTACGGCCAGCGCGGTGAGTGTAGGTTTCCATATCTCTAGGAATATCAAAATTTATGACACATTCTAGACTATCGATATCAATTCCACGAGCCAGAAGGTCAGTTGCAAGGAGAAAGGTTAGCTGCTTGTCCTTAAACTTTTCCAAGATAACTTTTCTAAACTTGACATTGACATCGCTAGCGAGGGAAACAGCCAAGATATCGCGATACTGTAATTTTTCCTCAGCACTTCCAAGGTCTGACAAGCTGTTAAAGAAGACCAGACCACGAAAATCCTCTACATGAGCCAATTTTCGTAGCATGTCTACTCGGTGACGTTGGTCTACCTGCATGTAGAAATGTTGAATGTTGTCCAGTTTTTGATCAGAGAGATCAATGGTACGTGTGTTTGGTGCAATCTTCTCTTGATCAAACTTGGTCGTCGCACTCATATAGATGAGTTGGTGGTCACGAGGTGCGTAGTGAGTGATTTTCTCAACAAAGTGTATCTGAGAATCATCAAGTAATTGATCAAATTCATCTAGAATGATGGTTTCCACATTCATCATCTTGATTTTTTTCAATTTAATCAACTCAAAGATACGGCCAGGGGTTCCAATCAGAATTTCTGGTCCTTTTTTGAGGCGTTCAATCTGGCGTTTCTGACTGGAACCTGATAAGAAGAGCTGAGCAGTCAAGCCGATAGCCTCTGCCCACGTTTTACACACGTCAAAAATCTGCCCAGCCAGTTCTGTATTTGGTGCTAGTATCAAGAGTTGTTGGGCTTTTTTCTTTTGTAGTCTGAGAAGACTTGGCAAGAGGTAAGCGAGGGTCTTACCAGTTCCTGTTGGGCTTACTCCCAGGAGGTTTTCTCCAGCAAGAATGGGCTCAAATAGTTGAGTTTGAATGGGGGTAAATTCTTGGAAACCGAGTTGGTCGCTCAGTTCTTGCCATTCAGTCGGTAGTTTGGTTTTCATTTTTCTGCCTCAAATCTAATGCCAGCAGTCTGGCGCATAGTATATAGTAGCTCATGAACAGAGCTTGCATCATCCAGCCAAGTCTGGTAGATCGTCTGGTCTGGTTGCTGAATCATGTGTGCAAACGCAGCAATTTCCTCAGTCATCGTATGAGGAGCCTGTTGGATAGGGAGTTGAACTTGATTTCCTTGGTGGTTGGTAAAAATAGCTGAGCGGACATGCTCAATCGTGTTGAGGGTCAAAGTTCCATCTGCTGTGTAAATCTCACAAGGAAGATTGGAAGTGATGTTTTTCCCAGCTTTGATATGAACTTGAAAGTTAGGGTAGAAGAGGATACCGTCTCCATTCAGGTCAATGCTATTGTCAAGCTGTTGAGCCTGATAAGTCGCGTCCTGAGCCTTTCCAAAGAGGCGAATGGCAGCGTAGAGGGGATAAATCCCCAAGTCCATAAGGGCTCCACCAGCAAAACGGTTTGAAAAGACATTTGGCGTCTGCCCTGCCAACAAATCCGGCATCTTGGAAGAATACTTGGCATAGTTGAAATCTGCTCCCCAAATTTGCTTGTCTGCCAAAAAATTCTTGATAGTAGTAAAAGCTTTCTCGTGGTAGTTTCGTGCTGCTTCAAAGATAAAACAATTATTTTTCTCAGCTGTCTGTCTCAAATCTAACCATTCATGTGGCTGAGTGACAGCTGGCTTTTCAAGAATGACGTGCTTACCAGCAGACAAGGCAGCCCTGGCTTGAACAAAATGCAAGGAGTTTGGACTGGCGATATAGACTACATCAAAGGAAGACTTAAAGAAGTCTTCTAATTGATCAAAGAGTTGGATATTTTCATAGCGAGAAGCAAAGGTTGCGGCAGTTTCTCGTTTTCTAGAATAGACTGCAACCAGCTGGTATTCTCCGCTAGCATGGGCTGCTTCTATGAAATGATGGCTGATAGCCCCTGTTCCGATGATACCTAATTTAAGCATAAATACTCCTTTTCCGACTTCAAATCCTTCCTTCATTATAACATAGAAAAGAAGGACTATCCAACAGATGGTAAAAATTTTCAAATGGAGTACGCATTTCTTGGAGAAAGTGGTACAATATTTAGATAGGTAGATGAAATGAAAAGGGGGAGAAAATGAGATTATTACCAATAAGGAAAATATCACGTCAGTCTAAGCGACTAGCACTTTTTTTGACTTTTTGTGCAGGATATGTTGATGCCTATACCTTTATCGTGCGAGGGAATACCCTTGTGGCTGGACAAACTGGGAATGTGGTTTTTCTTTCTGTAGGACTCATTCAACAAAATGTATCGGATGCTAGTGCTAAAGTAATGACCTTGCTTTTCTTTATGATGGGTGTCTTTTTTCTGACATTGTATAAGGAAAAACTACGAATTGTTAAAAAGCCGATTTTGTCCTTGATTCCTCTTGCAGTCCTGTCCCTAATTATAGGCTTTGTGCCGCAATCGGTTGATAATATCTATCTCGTACCGCCCTTGGCCTTTTGTATGGGTCTGGTGACAACTGCTTTTGGAGAAGTGTCAGGTATTGCCTATAATAATGCTTTTATGACCGGGAATATTAAACGTACCATGTTGGCTTTTGGAGATTATTTCCGGACTAAGCATACGCCTTTCCTACGAGAGGGCTTGATTTTTGTTAGCTTGCTTAGCAGTTTTGTCTTCGGAGTTGTTTTTTCAGCTTATTTGACGATTTATTATCAGGAGAAGACAATTCTAGGTGTTCCCCTTATGATGAGTATCTTTTATTTCAGTATGCTTTTTGCTTCTTGGAGAAAAAAAGGAGAGAAATAGCTTAATTTTAATTGATTTTACTTGTAAGAAAAAAGAAGATATGCTATACTTGAAGAGTTGACTATGCACAATCCTGTGCAACCGCACGAACATCGTTGCTCACATAGTGAGTATAAAGTGGTTCGTCCCACGATGCTAGGCGAGTCTTCACAAAAATACGGGGAAACCCTAAAAATCATAGGAGGTGCATAATGAGCACATACGCAATTATCAAAACTGGCGGAAAACAAGTTAAAGTTGAAGTTGGTCAAGCAGTTTACGTTGAAAAATTGAACGTTGAAGCTGGTCAAGAAGTTACTTTTAACGAAGTTGTTCTTGTTGGTGGTGAAAACACTGTTGTCGGAACTCCACTTGTTGCTGGAGCTACTGTAGTTGGAACTGTTGAAAAACAAGGAAAACAAAAGAAAGTTGTTACTTACAAGTACAAACCTAAAAAAGGTAGCCACCGTAAACAAGGTCACCGTCAACCATATACAAAAGTTGTCATCAACGCGATCAACGCTTAATTTTAAGGAGAACACATGATACAAGCAGTCTTTGAGAGAGCCGAAGATGGCGAGCTGAGGAGTGCGGAAATTACTGGACACGCCGAAAGTGGCGAATACGGCTTAGATGTCGTGTGTGCATCGGTTTCTACGCTTGCCATTAACTTTGTCAATTCCATTGAGAAATTTGCAGGCTACGAACCAATCTTAGAATTAAACGAAGATGAAGGTGGCTATCTAAAGGTTGAAATACCAGCGGATCTTCCTTCACACCAGAGAGAAATGACCCAGTTATTCTTCGAATCATTTTTCTTAGGTATGGCAAACTTATCGGAGAACTCTTCTGAGTTCGTCCAAACCAGAGTTATCACAGAAAACTAACACGGAGGAAAACATTATGTTAAAAATGACTCTTAACAACTTGCAACTTTTCGCCCACAAAAAAGGTGGAGGTTCTACATCAAACGGACGTGATTCACAAGCGAAACGTCTTGGAGCTAAAGCAGCTGACGGACAAACTGTAACAGGTGGATCAATCCTTTACCGTCAACGTGGTACACACATCTACCCAGGTGTAAACGTTGGACGTGGTGGAGACGATACTTTGTTCGCTAAAGTTGAAGGCGTAGTACGCTTTGAACGTAAAGGACGCGATAAAAAACAAGTTTCTGTTTACCCAATCGCAAAATAAAAAGGTTCAGTGAACCTTTTTATCCCGAGCCTTAAAATGAAAAGGCGAGGAAGCTACAAGTAGCATAAAATCAGGCTTTCCGAGTTTTCGGAGAGCCTATTTTTTGTTTTAATACCCATAATTCTTTGTTACTAGTGTAGATGAATTTTATGAGCGACATTATTTTTCCTAGGTGGAAAAGTTCTGAAATATGGTATAATGAACAGATAGAGAAGTTGGGGGTAAAAGATGAACATTCAACAATTACGCTATGTTGTGGCCATTGCCAATAGTGGTACTTTCCGTGAAGCTGCTGAAAAGATGTATGTTAGTCAGCCAAGTCTATCTATTTCTGTTCGCGATTTGGAAAAAGAGTTAGGCTTTAAAATTTTCCGTCGGACGAGTTCGGGGACTTTTTTGACCCGTCGTGGTATGGAATTTTATGAGAAAGCGCAGGAATTGGTCAAAGGATTTGATGTTTTTCAGAATCAGTATGCCAATCCTGAGGAAGAAAAGGATGAATTTTCCATTGCCAGCCAGCACTATGACTTCTTGCCACCAACCATTACGGCCTTTTCGGAACGTTATCCTGACTACAAGAACTTTCGTATTTTTGAGTCTACTACAGTTCAAATCTTAGACGAAGTGGCCCAAGGACATAGTGAGATTGGGATTATCTACCTCAACAATCAAAATAGAAAGGGCATCATGCAACGGGTTGAAAAGCTTGGTTTAGAAGTTATTGAACTAATTCCTTTCCAGACTCACATTTATCTTCGTGAAGGGCATCCTTTAGCACAGAAAGAGGAATTGGTCATGGAGGATTTAGCGGATTTACCAACGGTTCGTTTTACTCAGGAAAAGGATGAGTACCTTTACTATTCAGAGAACTTTGTCGACACCAGCGCGAGCTCGCAGATGTTTAATGTGACCGACCGTGCTACTTTGAATGGTATTTTGGAGCGAACGGATGCCTATGCGACAGGTTCAGGATTTTTAGATAGTGACAGTGTCAATGGAATCACAGTCATTCGTCTCAAGGATAATCTAGATAATCGCATGGTCTATGTCAAACGGGAAGAAGTGGAGCTTAGCCAAGCTGGGACTCTTTTCGTAGAAGTCATGCAAGAATATTTTGATCAAAAGAGGAAATCATGAAAAAAAGAGGAATAGTAGCAGTCATTGTACTGCTTTTGATTGGGCTGGATCAGTTGGTCAAAAATTATGTTGTCCAGCAGATTCCACTGGGTGAAGTGCGTTCGTGGATCCCAAATCTCGTTAGCTTGACCTATCTGCAAAATAGAGGAGCAGCCTTCTCCATGCTACAAGATCAGCAGTGGTTATTTGCTGTCATTACACTGGTCGTCATGGTAGGTGCCATTTGGTATCTACATAAACACATGGAGGATTCTCTCTGGTTGGTTTTTGGACTGACTTTGATAATAGCGGGAGGTCTGGGCAACTTTATCGACAGAATGAGTCAAGGTTTTGTGGTGGATATGTTTCACCTAGACTTTATCAACTTTGCGATTTTCAATGTTGCTGACAGTTATTTGACAGTTGGTGTCATTGTTTTATTGATTGCAATGCTTAAAGAGGAAGTAAATGGAAATAAAAATTGAAACTGGTGGGCAACGTCTAGACAAGGCTCTGTCGGACCTGACAGAATTGTCACGCAGTCTCGCGAATGAACAAATCAAGGCTGGACAAGTCTTGGTTAATGGGCAAGCTAAGAAAGCCAAATACACTGTCCAAGAGGGGGATATCGTCACCTACCATGTGCCAGAACCAGAGGTTTTAGAGTATGTGGCTGAGAATCTGCCACTCGAGATTATCTACCAAGATGAGGATGTAGCCGTTGTTAACAAACCTCAAGGGATGGTGGTTCATCCCAGCGCTGGTCATACTAGCGGAACCTTGGTCAATTCCCTCATGTACCATATCAAGGACTTGTCAGGTATCAATGGTGTTCTTCGACCGGGTATCGTTCACCGCATTGACAAGGACACGTCTGGTCTCCTTATGATTGCGAAGAATGACGAGGCCCACTTAGCACTCGCGCAAGAACTCAAGGACAAGAAGTCTCTCCGTAAATACTGGGCGATTGTTCATGGCAATCTTCCCAATGATCGTGGTGTGATTGAAGCTCCGATTGGTCGTAGTGAAAAAGATCGTAAGAAACAGGCAGTGACTGCTAAAGGGAAGCCTGCCGTAACACGTTTTCATGTTTTGGAACGCTTTGGAGATTATAGCTTAGTGGAGTTGCAACTGGAAACAGGACGTACCCACCAAATCCGTGTTCATATGGCTTATATTGGCCATCCTGTCGCTGGTGATGAAGTCTATGGTCCTCGAAAAACGCTGAAAGGACATGGACAATTTCTCCATGCCAAGACTCTAGGTTTTACTCATCCGAGAACAGGTGAAACCTTGGAGTTCACAGCAGATATTCCAGAGATTTTTAAAGAAACGCTGGAAAGATTGCGTAAAACTGAGAATAGATAAAAGAGTTGAGATGTCTTGTCTCAACCTTTTTCATTTCAAGTCTTTTCTATTTTAAAGTATTCATGTTATAATGGATAAATATGAAGAATCGGAGTGAGAATATGAAGTACAAACGAATCGTCTTTAAGGTGGGGACCTCCTCCTTGACAAATGAAGACGGGAGTTTATCAAGAAGTAAAGTAAAGGCAATTACCCAGCAATTGGCTATGCTGCATGAGGCTGGACATGAGTTGATTTTAGTGTCATCTGGGGCAGTTGCCGCTGGATTTGGAGCTTTGGGTTTTAAAAAACGTCCGACCAAGATTGCAGATAAACAAGCTTCGGCTGCAGTTGGTCAGGGACTTTTGTTGGAGGAATATACAACCAACCTCCTCATGCGCCAGATCGTTTCTGCACAAATCTTGCTGACACAGGATGATTTTGTAGATAAACGTCGCTATAAGAACGCCCATCAGGCCTTGTCTGTATTGCTTCATCGTGGTGCAATTCCCATCATCAATGAAAATGATAGTGTCGTCATTGACGAACTCAAGGTGGGTGATAATGACACTCTGAGTGCCCAGGTAGCGGCTATGGTCCAAGCGGACCTTTTAGTTCTCTTGACTGATGTGGACGGTCTCTATACTGGAAATCCCAACTCAGATCCAACAGCCAAACGTTTGGAGAAAATCGAGACTATCAATCGTGAGATTATTGATATGGCTGGTGGAGCAGGTTCGTCTAATGGTACTGGGGGTATGCTGACCAAAATCAAGGCTGCTACGATTGCTACGGAGTCAGGTGTGCCAGTCTATATTTGCTCCTCCTTGAAATCAGATGCCTTGATTGAGGCAGCGGAGGAGACCAAGGATGGTTCCTTCTTTGTTGCGCAAGAGAAGGGACTTCGTACCCAGAAACAATGGCTGGCCTTCTATGCTCAAAGTCAGGGAACGATTTGGGTAGATGGTGGAGCTGCAGAGGCACTTTCAAAAAACGGGAAAAGTCTCCTTTTATCGGGTGTGGTAGAAGTGGAAGGAAACTTCTCTTACCACGATATTGTAACAGTAGCAGATAAAGAAACAGGTCAATCTCTTGGAAAGGGACGTGTCCAATTTGGTGTCTCAGCCCTAGAAGATATGCTCCGTTCTCAAAAAGCTAAGG
The DNA here is from genome assembly GCF_001814835.1 of Streptococcus sp. HMSC072D07. GTDB lineage: Bacteria > Bacillota > Bacilli > Lactobacillales > Streptococcaceae > Streptococcus. The sequence goes on along the minus strand of NZ_KV818036.1, from coordinate 143,095 downwards.
GAGTCTTGATTCACCGTGATGACTGGATTTCCATTACTCCTGAAATCCAGCTGCTCTTTACAGAATTTTAGAGGTGAACGATGGTAAGTACACAAGAACAATTTGAACAGGTACAGGCTGTTAAGAAATCTATCAATACTGCCAGCGAAGCAGTGAAAAACCAAGCCTTGCTAGCTATGGCTGATCACTTAGTGGCGGCTACTGAGGAGATTTTAGCGGCCAATGCCCTCGATATGGAAGCGGCCAAGGGAAAAATCTCAGATGTTTTGCTAGACCGTCTTTATTTGGATGCGGGACGTATAGAAGCGATGGCAAGAGGGATTCGTGAAGTGGTTGCTTTACCAGATCCTATTGGTGAGGTCCTAGAAACAAGTCAGCTTGAAAATGGCTTGGTTATTACTAAGAAGCGTGTGGCCATGGGGGTTATTGGTATTATCTATGAAAGCCGTCCAAATGTGACGTCTGATGCGGCTGCCTTGGCTCTCAAAAGTGGCAATGCGGTCGTTCTTCGTAGTGGCAAGGATGCCTATCAAACAGCTCATGCTATTGTCACAGCCTTAAAGAAGGGCTTGGAGACGACTACCATTCATCCAGAGGTGATTCAACTAGTAGAAGATACTAGCCGTGAAAGCAGCTATGCCATGATGAAGGCTAAGGGTTATCTAGACCTTCTCATTCCTCGTGGAGGCGCTGGCTTGATCAATGCAGTGGTTGAAAATGCTATCGTGCCTGTTATTGAGACAGGAACTGGAATTGTTCATGTTTATGTGGACAAGGATGCCGATGAAGACAAGGCTCTATCGATCATCAACAATGCTAAAACCAGTCGTCCTTCTGTCTGCAATGCCATGGAGGTCTTGCTAGTTCATGAAGACAAGGCAGCAAGCTTCCTTCCTCGCTTGGAACAAGTTCTGGTTGCAGAGCGTAAAGAAGCTGGATTGGAACCAATTCAATTCCGCTTGGATGAGAAAGCAAGTCAGTCTCTTTCAGGTCGAGCAGCTGAGGCTCAAGACTTTAATACCGAATTTTTAGATTATATCCTAGCGGTTAAGGTTGTGAGCAGTTTAGAAGAAGCAGTTGCGCATATTGAAGCTCACAGTACCCATCATTCGGATGCCATTGTGACGGAAAATGCTGAAGCTGCAGCTTACTTTACAGATCAAGTGGACTCAGCAGCGGTGTATGTCAATGCCTCAACGCGTTTCACTGACGGGGGCCAGTTTGGACTTGGATGTGAGATGGGGATTTCTACTCAGAAACTGCATGCGCGTGGGCCTATGGGCTTGAAAGAGTTGACCAGCTACAAGTATGTGGTTACTGGTGACGGACAGATAAGGGAGTAAGAGATGAAGATTGGATTTATCGGTTTGGGGAATATGGGTGCTAGCTTGGCTAAGGCTGTTTTGCAGGCCAAGTCGGGTGCTCAGATTCTCCTTGCCAATCGTAGTCAAGCAAAAGTAGATGCTTTCATTGCTAACTTTGGTGGTCAGGCTTCCAGCAATGACGAAATCTTCGCAGAAGCAGGTGTGATTTTTCTAGGAGTTAAGCCTGCTCAGTTTTCTGAACTGCTTTCTCACTATCAGACCATTCTTGAAAAACGAGAGAGTCTTCTTTTGATTTCCATGGCAGCTGGATTGACTTTAGAAAAACTAGCAAGTCTTATCCCAAGTCAACATCGAATTATTCGTATGATGCCAAATACCCCTGCTTCTATCGGGCAAGGAGTGATTAGTTATGCCTTGTCTCCTAATTGCAGGGCTGAGGACAGTGAGCTCTTTTGTAAGCTGTTAGCCAAGGCAGGTCTCTTTGTTGAACTTGGGGAAAGCTTAATTGATGCAGCGACAGGTCTTGCAGGTTGTGGGCCGGCATTTGTCTATCTCTTTATTGAGGCCTTAGCAGATGCGGGTGTACAGACAGGATTGCCACGAGAAACGGCATTGAAAATGGCGGCTCAAACAGTTGTCGGCGCTGGACAATTGGTCCTAGAAAGCCAAGAGCATCCTGGAGTATTGAAAGACCAAGTTTGTAGCCCAGGCGGTTCGACTATCGCTGGTGTAGCGAGCTTAGAAGCGCATGCTTTTCGGGGAACGGTCATGGATGCAGTTGGTCAAGCTTACAAACGAACACAAGAACTAGGTAAATAAGAGGTGGCTTTGACTGCCTCTTTTATGGTGCATGAAATGAGAAGACAAAAAGATTGTCACAAAAACCTATTTTTTTGATAGAATAGAAGGTAGTAAAAAAGAAATGAGTTAGACATGTCAAAAGGATTTTTAGTCTCTCTTGAGGGACCAGAGGGAGCAGGCAAGACCAGTGTTTTAGAGGCTCTACTCCCAATTTTAGAGGAAAACGGAGTAGAGGTGCTGACGACCCGTGAGCCAGGCGGAGTCTTGATTGGGGAGAAGATTCGGGAAGTGATTTTAGATCCAAGTCATACTCAGATGGATGCTAAGACAGAACTCCTTCTCTATATCGCCAGTCGCAGACAGCATTTGGTGGAAAAAGTTCTTCCAGCCCTTGAAGCTGGCAAGTTGGTCATTATGGACCGCTTCATCGATAGTTCTGTTGCTTATCAGGGATTTGGTCGTGGCTTGGACATTGAAGCCATTGACTGGCTCAATCATTTTGCTACAGATGGCCTCAAACCCGATTTGACACTTTATTTTGACATTGAGGTGGAAGAGGGACTGGCTCGCATTGCTGCTAATAGTGACCGGGAGGTCAATCGTTTGGACTTGGAAGGGTTGGACTTGCATAAAAAAGTCCGTCAAGGCTACCTTTCTCTTCTGGACAAAGAAGGAAATCGCATTGTCAAGATTGATGCTAGTCTCCCTTTGGAACAAGTTGTGGAAACTACCAAGGCTGTCTTGTTTGATAGAATGGGCTTGGCTAAATGAAACAAGAAGAATTAAAGGCTTGGCAGCCAGACCAGTTTGACCGCTTTGTCCGTATCCTAGAACAAGACCAGCTCAATCACGCCTATCTCTTTTCAGGTTTCTTTGGAAGCTTGGAAATGGCGCAGTTTTTGGCTAAGAGCCTCTTTTGTACGGATAAAGTAGGCGTTTTACCATGTGAGAAATGCCGAAACTGCAAGCTGATTGAACAGGAAGAGTTTCCAGATGTTACCTTGATTAAGCCAGTCAATCAGGTCATCAAGACAGAACGTATTCGTGAATTGGTGGGACAATTTTCTCAAGCAGGGATTGAAAGCCAGCAGCAGGTTTTTATTATCGAGCAGGCGGAGAAAATGCATCCCAACGCAGCTAACTCTCTGCTCAAGGTCATCGAAGAACCCCAGAGTGAAGTTTACATTTTCTTCTTAACTAGTGATGAGGAAAAAATTTTACCGACCATCCGTAGTCGGACCCAGATTTTTCACTTTAAAAAGCAAGAAGAAAAGCTCATCCATCAATTAGAACAAGCAGGTCTGGTCAAGAAAAAAGCGACTCTCTTAGCCCTGTTTAGTCAATCGCGTGCTGAAGCAGAAAAACTGGCAAACCAAGCAAGTTTTTGGACCTTGGTGGATGAAAGTGAGCGCCTGCTGACTTGGTTAGTAGCCAAGAAAAAAGAGAGTTATTTGCAGGTGGCTAAATTAGCTAGTCTGGCAGATGACAAGGAAAAGCAGGATCAGGTCTTGCGAATCCTCGAAGTCCTCTGTGGACAGGATCTATTGCAAGCAAGGATTCGACAGATTTTTCAAGATTTACTAGAAGCTAGAAAAATGTGGCAGGCTAATGTCAGCTTTCAAAACGCCATGGAATATCTGGTCTTGAAAGAAATATAAACTAAAAAATGAACGATAAAGAAAGGAAAGAGCTGGTTTATGGACAAGAAAGAATTATTTGATGCGCTAGACGATTTTTCCCAACAGTTACTGGTGACCTTGGCCGATGTGGAAGCCATCAAGAAAAATCTCAAGAGCCTGGTAGAGGAAAATACAGCTCTTCGCTTGGAAAATAGTAAGTTGCGCGAACGCTTGGGCGAGGTAGAAGCAGATACACCCGTCAAGGCTAAGCATGTTCGTGAAAGCGTCCGTCGAATCTATAAAGACGGATTTCACGTATGTAATGATTTTTACGGCCAACGCCGAGAGCAGGACGAGGAATGTATGTTCTGTGACGAGTTGTTGTACAGGGAGTAGGCATGCAGATTCAAAAAAGTTTTAAGGGGCAGTCTCCCTATGGCAAGCTTTACCTAGTGGCAACGCCAATTGGCAATTTAGATGACATGACCTTTCGTGCCATCCAGACCTTGAAAGAGGTGGACTGGATTGCTGCTGAGGACACGCGCAATACAGGACTTTTGCTCAAGCATTTTGACATTTCCACCAAGCAGATTAGTTTTCACGAGCACAATGCCAAGGAAAAAATTCCTGATTTGATTGGTTTCTTGAAAGCAGGACAAAGTATCGCTCAGGTATCCGATGCGGGTCTGCCTAGTATCTCGGACCCTGGTCATGATTTGGTTAAGGCAGCTATTGAGGAAGAAATTGCAGTAGTGACAGTTCCGGGTGCCTCTGCAGGGATTTCTGCTTTGATTGCCAGTGGTTTAGCTCCACAACCACATATCTTTCACGGTTTCTTACCGAGAAAATCAGGCCAGCAAAAGCAATTTTTCGACTTAAAAAAAGATTACCCAGAAACTCAGATTTTCTACGAATCGCCCCACCGTGTATCAGATACATTGGAAAATATGCTAGAAGTCTACGGTGACCGCTCGGTAGTCTTGGTCAGGGAATTGACCAAAATCTATGAAGAATACCAACGAGGAAAGATTTCAGAGCTACTAGAAAGTATTGCTGAAACGCCACTCAAGGGTGAATGCCTTCTCATCGTTGATGGTGCCAGTCAGGATGTGGAGGAAAAGGACGAGGAGGACTTGTTTTCAGAAATCCAATCTCGTATCCAGCAAGGCATGAAGAAAAATCAAGCCATTAAGGAAGTTGCGAAACTCTACCAGTGGAATAAAAGCCAACTCTACGCCGCCTACCACGAATGGGAAGAAAATCAAGAAAATGACTAAACAGGGAAGTTTGCCATCTTCCCTTTTTTTGTTATACTAGTAGAAGAAAAATTAGAAAGATTTGTGGGTGTCAAACAGTCTAGTAGCTTGTTTTGATATGAACTTAGGTTCCACCCAAAGAGGTATTAGTGTCGTGTCTCAATCTTATATCAATGTTATCGGTGCTGGTTTGGCAGGTTCTGAAGCAGCTTACCAAATCGCAGAACGCGGTATTCCAGTTAAACTTTATGAAATGCGTGGGGTCAAGTCAACACCACAGCACAAAACAGACAATTTTGCTGAATTGGTTTGTTCCAATTCCTTACGTGGGGATGCTTTGACCAATGCAGTTGGGCTTCTCAAGGAAGAAATGCGTCGCTTGGGTTCTGTTATCTTGGAATCTGCTGAAGCTACACGTGTTCCTGCTGGTGGAGCCCTTGCGGTGGACCGTGATGGTTTCTCTCAAATGGTGACTGAAAAAGTGGCTAATCACCCCTTGATTGAAGTGGTTCGTGATGAAATTACAGAATTGCCGACTGATGTTATTACAGTTGTCGCTACTGGTCCTTTAACCAGCGATGCCCTAGCTGAAAAGATTCATGCCCTTAATGACGGTGATGGTTTCTATTTCTACGATGCGGCGGCGCCGATTATCGATGTCAATACCATCGATATGAGCAAGGTCTATCTCAAGTCTCGTTATGACAAGGGAGAAGCAGCCTACCTCAATGCCCCTATGACCAAGCAAGAATTTATGGATTTCCATGAAGCATTGATCAATGCGGAAGAAGCCCCGCTCAATTCGTTTGAAAAAGAAAAGTACTTTGAAGGTTGTATGCCTATCGAAGTCATGGCTAAGCGTGGCATTAAAACCATGCTTTATGGTCCGATGAAGCCAGTCGGTTTGGAGTATCCAGACGATTATACAGGCCCTCGTGACGGGGAGTTCAAAACACCGTATGCAGTTGTCCAGCTTCGTCAGGATAATGCGGCTGGTAGCCTCTACAATATCGTCGGTTTCCAGACCCACCTCAAATGGGGAGAACAAAAGCGTGTCTTCCAAATGATTCCAGGTCTTGAAAATGCGGAGTTTGTTCGCTATGGGGTCATGCACCGCAATTCTTACATGGATTCACCAAATCTTCTGGAGCAGACCTATCGTTCTAAGAAACAGCCAAACCTTTTCTTTGCTGGTCAAATGACGGGTGTAGAAGGCTATGTTGAGTCAGCAGCTTCAGGCTTGGTTGCAGGTATTAACGCAGCTCGTCTCTTTAAGGGTGAAAGTGAAGCTATCTTCCCAGAGACCACAGCGATTGGAAGTCTGGCTCATTACATCACTCATGCGGACAGCAAGCATTTCCAGCCCATGAATGTCAATTTTGGGATTATCAAGGAATTGGATGGCGAGCGTATCCGTGATAAGAAGGCTCGTTATGAAAAAATTGCAGAGCGTGCTCTTACCGACTTAGAGGAATTTTTAACAGTCTAATTTTTTTCAAAGAATTGCTCATGATACTATAAAAATCTTAGAAATTGTGATAAAATAGGTAGGATAAAAAAAGGAGAGTAAAAATGGCGAATCCCAAGTATAAACGTATTTTAATCAAGTTATCAGGTGAAGCCCTTGCCGGTGAACGTGGCGTAGGGATTGATATCCAAACAGTTCAAACAATCGCAAAAGAGATTCAAGAAGTTCATAGCTTAGGTATCGAAATTGCCCTTGTTATTGGTGGAGGAAATCTCTGGCGTGGGGAACCTGCTGCAGAAGCAGGAATGGACCGTGTTCAGGCAGATTACACTGGAATGCTTGGGACCGTGATGAATGCTCTTGTGATGGCAGATTCATTGCAACAAGTTGGTGTCGATACGCGTGTACAAACAGCCATTGCCATGCAACAAGTGGCAGAACCTTATGTACGTGGACGTGCCCTTCGTCACCTTGAAAAAGGCCGTATTGTTATCTTTGGTGCTGGAATTGGTTCACCTTACTTCTCAACAGATACAACAGCAGCCCTTCGTGCAGCTGAAATCGAAGCGGATGCCATTCTTATGGCTAAAAATGGCGTAGATGGTGTTTACAATGCCGATCCTAAGAAAGACAAGACAGCTGTTAAATTTGAAGAATTGACCCACCGTGACGTTATCAACAAAGGTCTTCGTATCATGGATTCAACAGCTTCAACCCTCTCTATGGACAACGACATTGACTTGGTTGTCTTTAACATGAACCAACCAGGCAACATCAAACGTGTCGTATTTGGTGAAAATATCGGAACAACAGTTTCAAACAATATCGAAGAAAAGGAATAAGAAAATTATGGCTAACGCAATTGTAGAAAAAGCTAAAGAGAGAATGACCCAGTCTCACCAATCACTTGCTCGTGAATTTGGAGGTATCCGTGCCGGTCGTGCCAACGCAAGCTTGCTAGACCGTATCCACGTAGAATACTATGGAGTTGAAACTCCTCTTAACCAAATCGCTTCAATTACTATTCCAGAAGCGCGTGTCTTGTTGGTAACACCATTTGACAAGTCTTCATTGAAAGACATCGAACGTGCCTTGAACGCTTCTGATCTTGGTATTACACCAGCTAATGACGGTTCTGTGATCCGCTTGGTTATCCCAGCTCTTACAGAAGAAACTCGTCGTGACCTTGCCAAAGAAGTGAAGAAGGTCGGTGAAAATGCTAAAGTGGCTGTCCGCAATATCCGTCGTGATGCTATGGATGAAGCTAAGAAACAAGAAAAAGCAAAAGAAATCACTGAAGACGAATTGAAGACTCTTGAAAAAGATATTCAAAAAGTAACAGACGATGCTGTGAAACACATCGACGACATGACTGCCAATAAAGAAAAAGAAATCTTGGAAGTCTAAAAATAAACAGAAAAACTCAGTTGGCATTGCTGGCTGAGTTTTATTCGAAAGAAGGAAATATGAATACAAATCTTGCAAGTTTTATCGTTGGACTCATCATCGATGAAAATGACCGTTTTTACTTTGTGCAAAAGGATGGTCAGACCTATGCTCTTGCTAAAGAAGAAGGTCAACATACAGTAGGGGATACGGTCAAAGGTTTTGCCTACACGGATATGAAGCAAAAACTCCGCTTGACCACTCAAGAAGTTACTGCGACTCAGGACCAATTTGGTTGGGGAACCGTAACAGAAGTTCGAAAGGACTTGGGTGTCTTTGTCGATACCGGTCTACCTGATAAGGAAATCGTTGTGTCACTCGATATCCTCCCTGAGCTCAAGGAACTCTGGCCTAAGAAAGGTGATAAACTTTACATCCGTCTTGAAGTGGACAAGAAAGACCGAATCTGGGGACTTTTGGCGTATCAGGAAGACTTCCAACGTCTGGCTCGTCCTGCTTACAACAACATGCAGAACCAAAACTGGCCAGCCATTGTTTACCGTCTCAAGCTGTCAGGAACATTTGTTTACCTACCAGAGAATAACATGCTTGGTTTCATTCACCCAAGTGAACGCTACGCAGAGCCACGTTTGGGGCAAGTGTTAGATGCGCGTGTCATCGGTTTCCGTGAAGTGGACCGTACTCTTAACCTCTCCCTCAAACCACGTTCTTTTGAAATGTTGGAAAATGATGCCCAGATGATTTTGACCTACTTGGAAAGCAATGGCGGTTTCATGACCTTGAATGATAAGTCATCTCCTGACGATATCAAGGCAACCTTTGGTATCTCTAAAGGTCAGTTCAAGAAAGCACTCGGTGGCTTGATGAAGGCTGGCAAAATCAAGCAAGACCAGTTTGGGACAGAGTTGATTTAGGTCTTATAGACATGATAAAGAAACTTGAAGAAATGAGTTTAGAGGAACTCTGGCAACTTTTTCCTATTTTTCTAGTAGAGCACAAGTCAGAGTGGAAAGACTGGTATGAATCGGAAAAAGCAAATCTGAAAAGAATATTGGGTGCAAATGTTATTAAAAGAATAGAACATATCGGTAGCACTGCTATCCCTAATATTTGGGCCAAGAATATCGTTGATATTCTGTTAGAAGTAGGTAGAATAGAGGATTTAGCAAGAGTTAGGGATTTATTGATGAAGAATGGTTGGCTAGTGATGTCGGAGAGTCCTAACAGGATTTCGCTAAATAAAGGCTATACAGAGCAGGGATTTGCCGAGAAAGTTTTTCATTTACATTTGCGAATGACGGGAGATCATGACGAGATTTATTTTAGAGATTATCTATGCCAGCATCCAGATATTGCCCAAGCGTATCAGGAATTAAAACTCAGTTTGTGGAAACAATTTGAACACAATCGAGACGCCTATACTGATGCGAAAACGGATTTTATAAACCACTACGTTTCAGAGGCTAAGTCCAGTAATTTTCAAGAATCAGAAAAGTTTTATCAAAAAAGTCTTGATAGGAGAAAGAATTGAGAAAATCATTTTACACTTGGCTCATGACCGAGCGCAATCCTAAAAGTAATAGCCTCAAAGCCATCTTGGCAGATCTTGCTTTTGAGGAGTCAGCTTTTCCAAAACACACGGATGATTTTGATGAGGTGAGTCGCTTTTTGGAGGAGCATGCCAGCTTCTCTTTTAACCTAGGAGACTTTGACGCCATCTGGCAAGAATACTTAGAACACTAGAGACAATGAGATGAGGCTAGTATTTTATTGTTCTCTTTGCTATAATAAAAAGAAATAAACGGATTAGAGAGGTTCTTTATTTGAAGGAACATTCAATAGATATTCAACTAAGTCACCCAGATGACTTGTTCCATCTTTTTGGTTCCAATGAGCGCCATCTTCGTTTGATGGAAGAAGAGCTCGATGTGGTGATTCATGCTCGTACGGAGATTGTCCAGGTTATCGGAGAAGAGACTGCCTGTGAAGAAGCCCGTCAGGTTATCCAGGCTTTGATGGTCTTGGTGAATCGGGGGATGACAGTTGGGACACCAGATGTGGTGACTGCGATTGGCATGGTCAAAAACGATGAAATCGACAAGTTTGTCGCCCTTTACGAAGAAGAAATTATCAAAGACAATACAGGGAAGCCGATTCGTGTCAAAACCTTGGGTCAAAAACTTTATGTGGACAGTGTCAAACAGCATGATGTGACCTTTGGAATCGGACCAGCAGGGACAGGGAAGACCTTTCTTGCAGTGACCTTGGCAGTAACTGCCCTTAAACGTGGGCAAGTCAAGCGGATTATCCTTACTCGTCCAGCAGTGGAAGCAGGTGAGAGTCTAGGATTTCTTCCAGGTGATCTCAAGGAGAAGGTGGATCCTTATCTTCGACCAGTTTACGATGCCTTGTATCAGATTCTCGGCAAAGATCAGACGACCCGTCTCATGGAGCGTGAAATTATCGAAATCGCGCCTCTTGCCTACATGCGTGGGCGGACCTTGGACGATGCTTTTGTCATTCTCGATGAGGCACAAAATACGACCATCATGCAGATGAAGATGTTCCTGACTCGTTTAGGCTTTAATTCCAAGATGATTGTCAATGGAGATATCAGTCAGATTGACCTGCCACGCAATGTTAAGTCAGGTTTGATTGATGCTCAAGAAAAGCTCAAGAACATTCACCAAATCGACTTTGTTCATTTTTCAGCTAAGGATGTGGTTCGTCATCCAGTTGTCGCTCAGATTATTCGAGCTTATGAACCAGCTTCAGTTAAAAATGAAGAAAAGAAGGAAGAGACAGAATAGCAAAAAAAAGCAGTTCAGATTTGAACTGCTCTTTTTTAATGAGTGTCTAGCTTTAAACAAGTTCGTCGATAGACGTGTGCTCTTTATCGAGGCCTTGAGCAACTGGGAGGCTAGTTAAGTAACCTTGATAAGTGGTCACACCTTGACGCAAGCCCTCATCTTCAGCAATTGCTTGTGCGAATCCTTTGCCAGCAAGAGCTTCGATATAAGGAAGAGTGACATTGGTTAGGGCGATGGTTGAAGTACGGGCAACCGCACCAGGGATATTGGCAACGGCATAGTGGAGAACACCGTGTTTTTCATAAACAGGTTCATCGTGTGTTGTCACACGGTCAGCTGTTTCGATAACGCCACCTTGGTCAACGGCAACGTCAACAATGACAGAGCTTGGACGCATTTGTTTGACCATCTCATCTGTCACCAATTTCGGAGCCTTGGCACCAGGGATGAGAACCGCCCCAATCACCACATCAGCATCTCTCACACTTGCTTCAATGTTGAAAGAATTAGACATAAGAGTTTGGATTTGGTTTCCAAAGACTTCTTCTAGAACTGAGAGACGCTTAGCACTGATATCTAAAATAGTCACTTGAGCACCAAGACCAAGGGCGATGCGGGCAGCATGTGTACCGACGACACCACCACCGATGATGGTTACTTTTCCTTTTGGAACGCCTGGTACACCACCTAGTAGGACACCAGAACCACCAGCTTGCTTAGTAAGGAAGTGAGCTCCGATTTGAACAGCCATACGGCCGGCAACCTCACTCATAGGAACGAGGAGAGGTAGTTGTCCTTGATTGTCACGAACAGTTTCATAGGCAATTCCTGTTGTTTTTGCTGCTAGCATGGCATCTGCTAATTCTGGCGCAGCGGCCATGTGCAAGTAGGTGAAGAGGAGAAGATCGTCGCGCAAATAAGCATATTCAGAAGCTAGTGGTTCTTTTACTTTCACGACCAACTCGGCAGCCCATGCTTCTGCAGCAGTAGCGACAATCTCAGCTCCTTGCTTTTGATAGTCAGCATCAGTAAATCCTGAACCGAGACCAGCATTTGTTTCGATGAGGACACGATGTCCACGAGAAACTAAGCTATGAACACCAGCAGGTGTGAGGGCGACACGGTTTTCGTTATTTTTAATTTCTTTTGGGATTCCGATTAACATATAGATAACCTACCTTTCAATTGTCGGATTGTTTTGGTTGTCACATTCCATTCCATAAATCAAAAATGTGATGGTTTTATTGTATATGAAACCGCTTCAAAAATCAAGAAAAACTTGTCATTCAAATTTATTTATGCTAGACTAGTGAGAATCGAGCTCTAATGGAGGGAAAAGTATGGAATCAATATTTGTGAAATTTGCCCAGTATCCATCTATAGAAACGGAGCGTTTATTGCTCCGACCTGTAACTTTGGACGATGCAGAAGCTATGTTTGAGTATGCCTCAGACAGAGAAAATACACGCTATACTTTTCCAACAAATCAAAGCTTAGAAGAAACCAAGAACAACATCGCTCAGTTCTACTTGGCTAATCCCTTGGGACGGTGGGGAATCGAACTAAAAAGCAATGATCAGTTTATTGGAACTATTGATTTGCACAAGATTGATCCCATTCTCAAAAAAGCAGCTATTGGTTACATTATCAACCAAAAGTATTGGAATCAAGGATTGACGACAGAAGCCAATCGCGCCGTGATTGAGCTGGCTTTTGAGAAGATTGGAATGAACAAGTTGACCGCTCTTCATGACAAAGACAATCCCGCATCTGGCAAGGTCATGGAGAAATCTGGGATGCGTTTTTCCCACGAAGAACCCTATGCCAGAATGGATAATAAAGAACCAGGTCGAATTATCACAAGAGTTTATTATGTCTTAACCAAGGAAGACTATTTTGCAAATAAATAAGCAGTTGAAAAGATTTTTCAGCTGTTTTTTTCTTTCTCTTGCGAATAACTTAAGAGAGGAGAAAATATGGAAGCAATTATCGAGAAAATAAAAGAGTATAAAATCATTGTCATCTGTGCTTGTTTGGGTCTGGCCTTGGGCGGCTTTTTCCTGCTAAAGCCATCTACACAAAAACCCGTCACAGAAACAAATTTGCAGGCTGAAGTCACGGCCGTTTCAAAGGATTCATCGTCTGAAAAAGAAGTGAAGAAGGAGGAAAAGGAAGAGTCTCCTGAACAAGATCTAATCACAGTGGATGTCAAAGGTGCTGTCAAATCGCCAGGAATTTATGATTTGCCAGTAGGTAGTCGTGTTCATGATGCCGTTCAGAAAGCTGGTGGCTTGACAGAGCAAGCAGACAGCAAGTCGCTCAATCTCGCTCAGAAAGTCAGTGACGAGACTCTTGTCTATGTTCCAAGTAAGGGAGAAGAAGCAGCTAGTCAGCAGGCTGCCTCTGGAACGACTCCTTCGTCAAGTAAAGAAAAGAAGGTCAACCTCAATAAAGCTAGTCTGGAAGAACTCAAGCAGGTCAAAGGCTTGGGAGGAAAACGAGCCCAGGATATTATCGACCATCGTGAGGCGAATGGCAAATTCAAGTCGGTGGATGAATTAAAGAAGGTCTCTGGCATTGGCGCTAAGACCATAGAAAAGCTAAAAGATTATGTCACAGTGGATTAAGAATTTCCCTATCCCTCTAATCTATCTGAGTTTTCTGTTACTGTGGCTTTACTACGCCATTTTTGGAGCGTCCTATCTCGCACTGCTAGGTTTTGTTTTTTTGCTTGTCTGTCTCTTTTTCCAATTTCCTTGGAAATCGGCCGGTAAAGTTCTAGCGATTTGTGGAGTTTTTGGATTTTGGTTTCTGTTTCAAAACTGGCAACAGAGTCAAGCTAGTCAGAACCTAGTGGATTCTGCTGAAAGGGTACGGATTTTGCCTGACACTATTAAGGTCAATGGAGATAGTCTGTCCTTTCGGGGCAAGGCTGAGGGCCGCACCTTCCAAGTTTACTATAAACTCCAGTCTGAGGAGGAGAAAGAGCTCTTTCAGGCCTTAACAGACCTTCACGAGATTGAACTAGAAGGAAAACTTTCGGAACCCGAAGGGCAGAGGAATTTTGGTGGCTTTAACTACCAAGCCTATCTGAAGACTCAAGGGATTTACCAAACTTTGACTATCAAGAGTATCCAGTCAATGAAACAGGTTAGCAGTTGGGATATAAGAGAAAATCTGTCTAGTTTACGTCGAAAGGCTGTAGTTTGGATTAAGACGCACTTTCCAGACCCTATGCGCAACTACATGACAGGGCTGTTACTAGGACATCTAGATACGGACTTCGAGGAGATGAATGAGCTTTATTCCAGTCTTGGAATTATCCATCTTTTTGCCTTATCAGGTATGCAGGTGGGCTTCTTTATGGATGCCTTTAAGAAACTCCTCTTACGATTGAGCTTGACCCAAGAAAAGTTGAAGTGGCTGACCTATCCCTTTTCCCTTATCTATGTAGGTCTGACAGGATTTTCAGCATCGGTCATTCGTAGTCTCTTGCAAAAGTTACTGGCCCAACATGGCTACAAGGGTTTGGATAATTTTGCCTTGACGGTGCTTGTCCTCTTTATCATCATGCCCAACTTTTTCCTGACGGCAGGAGGTGTCTTGTCCTGTGCCTATGCTTTTATCTTGACCATGACTAGCAAAGAAGGCGATGGGATCAAGGCTGTTGCTGGAGAAAGTCTGGTCATTTCCTTGGGAATATTGCCTATTCTATCCTTCTATTTTGCAGAATTTCAGCCTTGGTCTATCCTTTTGACCTTTGTATTTTCCTTTCTGTTTGATGTGGTCTTCTTGCCACTTTTGTCCATCTTATTCATTCTGTCCTTCGTTTACCCAGTCACTCAGTTTAACTTTGTCTTTGAGTGGTTGGAGGGCATCATTCGCTTGGTATCGCAGCTGGCAAGTAGGCCCCTGGTCCTTGGTCAACCCACCACATGGCTGTTGATTCTCCTCTTAATTTCATTAGCCTTGCTATATGATATGAGGAAAAACATTAAAAGACTAGCAGTATTCAGTCTCTTTATTGTGGGGCTCTTTTTCTTGACCAAGCATCCACTGGAAAATGAAATCACCATGCTGGATGTGGGGCAAGGAGAAAGTATTTTCCTACGGGATGTGAATGGGAAAACTATTCTCATAGATGTTGGTGGTAAGGTAGAAGCTAGTAAGAAAATCGAGGCTTGGCAAGAAAAGGCGACAACCAGCAATGCCCAGAGAACCTTGATTCCCTATCTTAAAAGTCGAGGAGTAGACAAGATTGACCAGCTGATTTTGACCAATACAGACAAGGAGCATGTTGGTGATTTACTGGAGGTGACCAAGGCTTTCCATGTCGGGGAGATTTTAGTATCAAAAGGAAGTCTGACACAGAAGGAATTTGTGGCAGAATTAGAAGCAAGTCAAACTAAGGTGCGCAGTGTGACAGAGGGGGATAATTTTTCGATTTTTGGAAGTCAGTTAGAAGTCCTATCTCCAAGGCAGATTGGAGATGGGGATCGTGATGGTTCCCTGATTCTTTATGGGAAACTTTTGGATAAGCACTTTCTCTTCACAGGAAATTTGAAAGAGAAGGGAGAGAAGGATCTTCTAAAGCAATACCCTGATTTAGAGGTGGATGTCTTGAAAGCAGGCCAGCATGGTGCTAAAATATCATCAAATCCAGCTTTTCTAGAAAAACTCAACCCAGAGATTACTCTCATTTCAGTGGGTAAGAACAATCGTGCCAAACTCCCCCATCAGGAAACCTTGACACGACTAGAATCCATCAAGAGTAAGATTTATCGAACTGACCAGCAAGGAGCTATCCGCTTTAAAGGATGGAATAGTTGGCGAATTGAAACGGTTCGATAAGATAGACAAACTTTTCGAAAAATTGACTTTTTATCTTGACAAGGGATAGAAAACTTGGTATCATATAAAAGTTGAGAAAAGCAGAAGTGAGAGCTTCTCGCCTTGTGACATCAAGTTGCCTGGCCCTACGGATGAAAAGTTTCTAAGAAACGCTATCATAACGTGCGGGCTTGTATTATTACGAGTCCGCTATTGTTTTTCTCTAATAATAAAAAAGAGGTGAAAACCATAGCAAAGCAAGACTTATTCATCAATGATGAAATTCGTGTACGTGAAGTTCGCTTGATCGGTCTTGAGGGAGAACAGCTAGGCATCAAGCCACTCAGTGAAGCGCAAGCATTAGCTGATAGTGCAAATGTTGACTTAGTATTGATCCAACCCCAAGCAAAGCCACCTGTTGCTAAAATTATGGACTACGGTAAGTTCAAATTTGAGTATCAGAAAAAGCAAAAAGAACAACGTAAAAAACAAAGTGTTGTTACTGTGAAAGAAGTTCGTCTGAGTCCAACTATTGACAAGGGTGACTTTGACACAAAACTTCGCAATGCACGCAAGTTCCTTGAAAAAGGAAATAAAGTTAAGGTATCCATTCGCTTTAAAGGGCGTATGATCACCCATAAAGAGATTGGTGCAAAAGTTTTAGCCGAGTTTGCTGAAGCAACACAAGATATTGCGATCATCGAACAACGAGCTAAGATGGATGGACGCCAAATGTTCATGCAGTTGGCGCCAGCAACTGACAAAAAATAATTGTCAGAAAGTTAAATAAAGGAGAAAAAATCATGCCAAAACAAAAAACACACCGCGCATCAGCTAAACGTTTCAAACGTACAGGTTCTGGTGGACTTAAACGTTTCCGTGCTTACACTTCTCACCGTTTCCACGGAAAAACTAAGAAACAACGTCGTCATCTTCGTAAAGCATCTATGGTGCATTCAGGAGATTTCAAACGTATCAAAGCAATGCTTACTCGCTTGAAATAATAGCCTAACAGTAAGTAAACAATTCTAGGAAATATTTGGAGGAAATAAAACATGGCACGTGTTAAAGGTGGCGTTGTATCACGCAAACGTCGTAAACGTATTCTTAAATTAGCAAAAGGTTACTATGGAGCTAAACACATCTTGTTCCGTACTGCAAAAGAACAAGTAATGAACTCTTACTACTATGCATACCGTGACCGTCGTCAGAAAAAACGTGACTTCCGTAAATTGTGGATCACTCGTATCAATGCGGCAGCTCGTTTGAACGGACTTTCATACTCACAATTGATGCATGGTTTGAAATTGGCTGAAATCGAAGTTAACCGTAAAATGCTTGCTGACTTGGCTGTTAACGATGCAGCAGCTTTCACAGCTCTTGCAGATGCAGCTAAAGCAAAACTTGGTAAATAATGATTAACTGTTTCATTCTTACTCTCGTGGTCTTTACCGTAAGAGTAGGGTGAAACTTTTTTATTTACCATAAATGATTTTCTATTTTAAAGAGTAAATCACAGATTTTTTCAAAGAAAATAGGATATTTCTTGTATAATAGGAATATCTAAAAAGATTTGGAGTTAGAAGAAGATGATAGTAGGTATTGATTTAGGAACGACTAATTCTTTAGTAGGGGTTTATCAAGATGGTCAGGTCAAGCTGATTCCCAATGCTTTTGGTGAGTATTTGACTCCTTCTGTTGTGGCTTTAGATGACAATGATGAGATTATAGTTGGAAAAATTGCCAAGGAACGCTTGGTGACCCACCCAGATAAGACGGTTTCTCAGTTCAAGCGTTTTATGGGGACCAAGCATGAGTTGACGCTAGGAAATCGAGCATATAAGGCTGAAGAATTAAGCTCTTTTATCATTCGAAAGTTGGTAGACGATGCAGAGAACTATCTTGGGGAAAAGGTCGAGGAAGTGATTGTCAGTGTTCCAGCCTATTTCAATGATGCTCAACGTTATGCGACCAAACTAGCAGGAAAATTTGCTGGAGTTCAGATTGATCGGATTATCAATGAACCCTCTGCAGCAGCTCTTGCTAAAAGATCTATGGTAAACCAAGAAGATCAATCTTTTATTGTGGTCGATTTTGGTGGTGGTACTCTTGACATTTCAGTTGTAGAGCTTTTTGATAACATTGTCGAAATCGTGTCGATTGCAGGGGACAATCGTTTGGGAGGAGAAGACTTTACTGCGGCTATTGCTGAGGAATTTTTAGTTTCTAATCAATTAACCAAGGATACGATTTCCCGCGAATTTTACAGCAAAATTCTGGTACAGGCTGAAAAGACAAAGCTGGAACTTAATGATAAAGAAGAAGTGAAGATGACAGTGATGGAGCAAGAGAAGGAATACTTTTTAGACTTGAGCTACCAGCGATTTTATGAGCTTTGTCAACCTCTGCTAGCCCGTGTTAAGGCCGTTTTGGATCGTGCCTTGATGGATGCACGCTATAGCTATGTATCATCTGATAACTTTGTTCTTGTTGGGGGGACTTCGAAACTCCGCTTGGTTCAGGACTTTTTGTCTTACTGTATCAATCAAATGGTTCAGGTTTCGGATGATCCCGATCGGATGATTGCGAGAGGTTGTGCACTTCTAGCAGGAATAAAAGAACGGCAGGGTGAGATACGAGATTTGCTGCTGTCTGATATTTGTCCTTTTACACTAGGAATTGAGATAGTTGGAGACCGTTTTTCGCCGATTATTGAGCGAAATTCTACCCTACCTGCTTCACGCATCGAGCAGTACTATACGGCTGAATTGGGACAGAGTCAAGTCAAGATAAAGGTCTATCAAGGTGAGATGATGAAGGCATCACAAAACCTGTTCCTAGGAGAATTAGAAGTTCCCGTCCCTGTCAATACTAGAGTAAATGAAAGTTTCACAGTTCGGTTTACCTATGATTTAAATGGAATTTTGGATGTTGAAGTGAAAATTGATTCAACACAGGAAGTCTTTAGTCATGTTATTCTCCAAGATAGTGTTACTCTGACAGAAAAGGAAATCAAGGCTAAGCAAGCAGAGTTGACTCGCTATAAGATCAATGCTCAAGAAACAGAGGTTTATCGTTTCTTGATTGAAAAAGCGAATCGCGTGTACAGTATGCTCTTGGGGAGAAGAAGAGATGAGCTAATGGCTGAAACTAGACGATTTGAAGAAGAGGTCAGCCAAGCATCTATGTATCATTTGCCAAAACTCTATCAATCATTTTCAAATTATTTAGACTTCCTAGAGCGAGGACTGTAAAAGAGGAGACCTTATGAATATATGGGAAACTTTAGGAATAGAGCCAACGACTGACGTCAAACTAATCAGAAGGCGTTATGCTGAACTGGTTCGGCTCTATCACCCAGAAGACCAACCAGAAATTTACCAAGAAATTGTTGAAGCTTATCAAAAAGCCTTGACTTATGCAAGGTCTAGAAACACAAGACCAGAAAATAGTCTCAAAAAAGCGAGTGACTCTCAAGAAGCTAGTGAACTTGAAGAAGAGGCGAATGAAAAACTTAACTCTAGTCTCAACTTTGAAAACTTGACTGAAGAAACGAAGACTGAGAACGAAGAGTCTGAAAGATCTAGTATTGATTTCAGTGATTATCAGCAATCAACTGATAAAACAAGCAATTCCTTTAACTTTGAAACCTTTAAAGCAGAAGAGAATGAGCAAAAGTCCACCCTTGACTTTAGTGACTATGATGAGGAAGTTCAGCTAAATGGAGATTCTGAAGAAAGAGCTACGAATCCCCTCAATTTTGAAACGTTTGGTGATGAAGAGAACCGTGGGCAAGAAGGAACAACAAGGTCTACTCTTGACTTTAGTAGTTATAATGAAGCAGCCTATTTGATTCGAAATGCGATTGAAAGTATTGTTAAAAATGATGATTACAGTCCAGAAGAACAAGAGCATCTATGGCGTCAGTTCTTTCATCAGTATCAGTATGATATGGACATTGTTCAATCCGTTTTAGAGGAAATGGATGTTTATATTTTTAATAAACCTGAGCAATTCTCTATCATCATTCCCTTACTGGAAGACTATGTACCAGACTTTAAGTACTGGGGTTATTACTATAAACTCAAGTACTGGAAGGTCAAAAGAGATATAGCAGAAGAGGAAGGAAGTTCGCTTGAGAGCGCACAAGAAGCCACTGAGCAATTCTCTTATTCCTATCAACTTTGCCAAGAAATTCTTCAAGATTCTAACAAAGCAAATCAATTAAGCTCTTGGATAGAGTTTTTCAAGCACCCCTATTTGGCCTTCATGGTCTTGGATCAAGTAAATCAAAATCGTCAGATAATCAAGAGCATTCCTGTTTTAACCTATATCCTTGAAAAAAACCGACAAGCCATGTTTGAAGAGGATTATCCACTCTTGAATGACTTGGCTGCTTACTTAGAGGAAATAAAAGAGGAGATGGGGGAAAACGTTGACTTTAATCACTACTCTCTAGATAATCCGGAAGAAGTTGAGGTAGCCTTTTATGAGTTGCTCCATGCTCGCTATCAAGACGAATACAAACTGTTACGTGATTGGCAATATCTTTTTGAATCAGTCAAAGATCACACGCTCCTACTTTATTTGTTAGAAAAGGTGGACGTCTATCCTTTAACCAATGCGAAAGTGTTAGCCCTTGTTTTCCAATTTGTGGAGCGTTACAGTGATGAGGAATCAAATCCTTACCTGAAAAAACTCCATTTCTGGAAGAGTATCCATTCCTATCCTTCAGTGGTAGAGGAGTATGAACTAGACAAAAAGGAAAATTTTGATTACTGGTACAATGAAGGTTATCTTTATATAGATAAGCTCACTAAGAGCGATGAAGATATCAATGATTGGGAGAAGTGGAGAAGCTACTTTAAAGGAAGACCACGCATTCTAACGATTTTACTTCAACAGATCTATAAGGAGTACCATCGATTTACAGATGGCGATCTCCTGAGATATGTTTTAGCTCCTTTTCCTACTTCTAAAATGGCTCCCCAAATGATGACGGAGGAGACAGACCAGAAACTAGAAGAGATGACAATTTATGCTTATGAACTTAGTCATCCAAAGGCTAAGCTCTCTTATTTGGATTGGAAAAAAAGACAGGTCTTTAAAAATAAGTTTCTTCAGATTTTCTTTGGCCTCTTTACGATTGTAAGTTTGATACTCAGTATTATAGAGCGACCTGGTTATAATTCATGGGTTCATGCGGGTATGTTTTCTCTCTTTTACGTCTATATGCTAAAATTAAGGAAAACACCGATTGAGGAAGGAGTGACTGCTAGGGGGGGAAAACGAAAACTCTACTACAGCCCTCATCCATGGTTCCTATTAATCTTGTTATTAACCCTCGTCATTCCATCCTTACCATTTGGTCTCATTGGTGCCCTTATGTTCATTACATTTTTCAGCTTCATCGATGGTTTCCAAGTGAGTCAGGGGCTGAAATGGGATTATTCTTTGGATAAGCTGATTCCTGTCGGTATCTTTCTTTCTGCTGGTGTTCTTTCTGCTTTGGTAAATCGAAGCCAGACTATTTCAGGAGTTGCAATAGCTTACTTCCATATTTTTGCAATTCTTGTGATTTGCTTGTCTTTTACAAGATTTAGTCCTGGATTTCCACCATCTCTGAAGAAAATTTTCATACCAGCAATCTTGGGAATCTTACTCTTTCAAACGTTGCCCTACATTCAGAGCCGTTTAGATAACTTTGATCCAACTATTCTACGAAATGAAACACTGGCCATAACGGTTATCCTCTTGTTAAATGGAGTTGCCTTGTCTTATTTTACAAAGGAACAAGGCTTCATAATTGGTGTGAAGAAGGTCTTTATGATTTATGGCTTGCAGATCTTTATTTTCCTAAGAAGACTGTTCCGAATCCTATTCGCACCAAATTCAGTTTTCGATAATAAATATTTTAACAGAGACTTACTAATCATGAACAGCGAATTTACTTTCTACTTCCTTGAGGGGCTTTTTATCCTTATCATGCTTTTCCTTATTCGCAATATACGCAAGGAAAATCGAAAAAGTGCTGCTTAGAATGAAAGCGTAGAGAAGAGGACTCTAGTTCAAGTTTCTAGTAAATTTTTCTGAATAAAGGTATAATGGAACTATTCAAATGAAAGAGGTAATGAAAATGGCTTCAAAAATGCTACACACTTGCTTGCGAGTAGAAAACCTTGAAAAATCAATCGCATTCTATCAAGATGCTTTTGGTTTTAAAGAATTGCGTCGTAAGGATTTCCCAGATTATGCCTTCACGATTGTCTATCTAGGACTTGAGGGGGATGACTATGAGTTGGAGTTGACCTATAACTACGATCACGGTCCTTACGTGGTAGGAGATGGTTTTGCCCATATCGCCCTCAGTACACCTGATCTTGAGGCACTTCATCAAGAACATAGCGCGAAAGGCTATGAGGTTACAGAGCCAAAAGGCCTACCTGGAACCCCACCAAACTATTACTTTGTCAAGGATCCTGATGGCTACAAAGTCGAAGTGATTCGTGAAAAATAATCCAGTAAAGTCAAGTAGAATGTTCGTTTTCTACTTGACTTTTTTACTTTGAAAGAGTATACTAATACAAATTTAACCTTTAAGGGGAGTCCAGAGAGACTCACAAGGTGTCAGATAAAAGTGATAGGGAACTCTCTGTGGAGACTTTTTAGGTGTGCGCATGAATTCTGTCCTATCTCGACTGAGACCTTGCAATAGCAAGGTCTTTTCTTTATCTGGTCCCCTTAAAATTTAAGGAGGAAAAGTCATGAATCCCACATGTAAGAAGCGTATGGGTGCCATTCGTTTGGAAACCATGAAGGTGGTTGCACAGGAGGAAATTGCGCCAGCAATCTTTGAATTAGTCCTAGAAGGGGAAATGGTTGAAGCTATGCGAGCCGGCCAATTTCTTCATCTGCGTGTGCCTGATGACGCCCATCTCTTGCGCCGCCCTATTTCAATTTCGTCTATTGACAAAGCAAACAAGCAGTGTCACCTTATTTATCGGATTGAGGGGGCTGGGACAGCTATTTTTTCAACCTTAAGTCAGGGAGATACTCTTGATGTGATGGGACCTCAGGGAAATGGTTTTGACTTGTCTGACCTAGACGACCAGAGTCAAGTCCTCCTCGTTGGTGGTGGGATTGGTGTTCCACCCTTGCTAGAAGTAGCCAAGGAATTGCATGCGCGTGGGGTGACAGTAGTGACAGTCCTCGGTTTTGCGACTAAGGATGCTGTTATTCTCGAAACCGAATTGGCCCGATATGGTCAGGTCTTTGTAACGACAGATGATGGTTCTTATGGCATCAAGGGAAATGTTTCTGTTGTTATCAATGATTTAGACAGTCAATTTGATGCGGTTTACTCATGTGGTGCTCCGGGAATGATGAAGTATATCAATCAAACCTTTTATGATCATCCAAGAGCCTATCTATCTCTAGAATCTCGTATGGCTTGTGGGATGGGAGCTTGCTATGCCTGCGTTCTAAAAGTGCCAGATAGTGAGACCGTCAGCCAACGCGTCTGTGAAGATGGCCCTGTTTTTCGCACAGGAACAGTTGTATTATAAGGAGAAAGTCATGACTAACAAACGTTTACAAGTTTCTCTACCGGGCTTAGAGTTGAAAAATCCTATCATACCAGCATCAGGCTGTTTTGGTTTTGGTCAGGAGTATGCCAAGTACTATGATTTAGATCTTTTAGGCTCCATTATGATCAAGGCAACGACACTTGAACCGCGTTTTGGCAATCCAACTCCCAGAGTTGCAGAGACACCTGCCGGTATGCTTAATGCAATCGGCTTGCAAAATCCTGGCTTAGAAGCTGTTTTAGCTGAAAAGTTGCCTTGGCTGGAAAGAGAGTATCCTACGCTTCCCATCATCGCAAATGTTGCAGGCTTTTCAAAACAAGAGTACGCTGCCGTTTCTCAGGGGATTTCCAAGGCTACAAATGTAAAAGCTATCGAGCTCAATATCTCTTGTCCGAATGTGGATCACGGTAATCATGGACTTTTGATTGGGCAAGATCCTGATTTGGCTTATGAAGTGGTAAAAGCGGCTGTGGAAGCCTCTGATGTGCCAGTCTATGTCAAGTTAACCCCTAGTGTAACGGATGTTGTCACCATCGCCAAAGCCGCAGAAGATGCAGGAGCAAGTGGCTTAACCATGATCAATACTCTAGTCGGTATGCGCTTTGACCTCAAAACTAGAAAACCAATCCTAGCCAATGGAACAGGTGGAATGTCAGGTCCAGCAGTTTTTCCAGTAGCCCTCAAACTCATCCGACAAGTAGCTCAAACAACAGACCTGCCCATTATTGGAATGGGGGGAGTGGATTCTGCTGAAGCAGCGCTAGAAATGTATCTGGCTGGTGCCTCTGCCATCGGAGTTGGAACAGCCAATTTTACCAATCCATATGCCTGTCCTGATATTATTGAAAATTTACCAAAAGTCATGGATAAATACGGCATTAGCAGTCTAGAAAATCTCCGTCAGGAAGTCAAAGCCAGCCTGAGATAAGCTAGGTCTTCCTTATCGTCAACAAGAAATAGAATCTTCATCAATTTGTAATATTTCCGTCTATTAACTATGTTACAATAGGGTTTAGAAAACGTTATTGGAGCATTTAAATGAAACGATGGAAAGTGGCCCTAGTAAGTGCTGGCTTATTGGGGTGTTTTTTTACTGTAGTGGAGACAGCAAAAGCAGAAGAGGGAACTTGGCAAGGAAAGACCTACCTCAAAGCAGACGGGAAACCAGCAACCAAGCAATGGCTTTTTGACCAAACGCAACAGGCCTGGTTTTATTTAACAGCTGATGGAAATCGTGCTGAGAACGGCTGGCTAACAGTTGGTGGTAAGGATTACTATTTTAATGAAGCTGGAAAATTAGCTACGAAAACGTGGGTTGGACAGTACTATGTGACTGAAAGTGGTGCTAAAGCTAAGGAACAGTGGGTATTTAATCAGGAACAAGAATCCTGGTATTATCTCAAGCCTGATGGTCAGAAAGCTAAAAACGAGTGGATTACTCAAGGTCAGGAAAAATATTACCTTAAAGAAGATGGCAAGATGGCCAAAGATGAGTGGATCACTCAAGGGGAGAACCAATACTACATCAATTCACAAGGGAAAATGCTGAAAAATGCTTGGCTTGGTAAGAACTATCTATCAGAAAATGGTAATAAAGTTAAACAAGCCTGGATTTATGATGACAACTATAGCAGTTGGTTCTACCTCCAACAAGACGGTACCTATGCTGAAAATGGCTGGTTAACCATAGGTGGGAATGACTACCATTTTAAATCAGGCGGTTATCTTTCAACTGAGCGTTGGATTGACCGCTTCTATGTTGCTAAAAGTGGAGCTAAATTGAAATCGGAATGGCTCTTTGATAAGAATTATGATTCTTGGTTTTACTTGAAAGCTGATGGTAGCTATGCCGAAAAAGGCTGGGAAACGATCAAAGAAAAAGATTACCATTTCAAATCAGGCGGTTATCTTTCTACAGAAAGCTGGATTGACCGCTTCTATGTTGCTAAAAGTGGAGCTAAATTGAAATCGGAATGGCTCTTTGACAAGAATTATAACTCTTGGTTTTACTTGAAAGCTGACGGAACCTATGCTGAGAAAGGTTGGCAAACCATCAAAGGCAAGGATTACCATTTCAAATCAGGTGGCTACCTTTCTACGGAAACTTGGATTGACCGTAGCTATGTGACGAGTAGTGGAGCAAAAGCTGGCAAAGGTTGGCTCTTTGACAAGAATTTTAACTCTTGGTTCTATATCAACTCTGATGGAAATTATGCCAATAAAGAATGGCTCTGGGATAATGGTTACTACTATCTCAAATCTGGTGGTTATATGGCTGCGAGTGAGTGGGTATGGTACAAGAACAACTGGTTCTACCTCAAGTCAAATGGAAAGATGGCTGAGAAAGAATTAATCTACGATTCATCCGACCAATCATGGTATTACCTTAAATCAGGCGGTTATATGGCAAAAAATGAAACTGTGGATGGTCATACCTTGGATGCTTCTGGTAGATGGCATGTTGCGGATAAAACCAAATATTACAAAGTTAAACCAATCACTGCCTATGTCTATAGTGCATCTGGAGAAATCTTGAGTTACATTAACCAAGGAAGCATTGTTTCACTGGATAGCTCAACGCGAAAAGGCGGCCGACTTGCAGTTTCGATTTCTGGCTTGTCTGGCTATATGAATCAAAGTGATTTGACAGCAGTAGATGAAGGTAGCGAGTTTATCCCTCATTATACTAGTGATGGGAAATTCCTCTACCATGAACTCTCTCCATATACGAGTATCAAAGTAGCTCCACACACCTCTGCTATGGTTATTGGTAAGAAGTACTACTCAACTGATGGAGAGCACTTTGATGGCTTTACCATTAAAAATCCTTTCCTCTATAAAAACTTAAGAGAACCAAGTAATTATAGTGCAGCTGAATTGGATAAACTGTATTCGATGATGAACTTGCAGGATAGTCCTCTAGCAGGTAAAGGAGCGACTTTCAAAGAAGCTGAGGAACGCTACGGTGTCAATGCCCTTTACTTGATGGCACATAGCGCTCTTGAAAGTGCGTGGGGACGTAGTCAAATTGCCAGAGATAAGAACAACTTCTTTGGTATTGCTGCTTATGATACTAGCCCATATCTCTCAGCCAAGAGCTTTGATAATGTGGACAAAGGAATTCTTGGAGCGGCCAAGTGGATTCGTGAAAATTACATTGACTATGGTAGAGACCACCTTGGAAACAAGGCAACTGGAATGAATGTTCGCTATGCTTCCGATCCGTACTGGGGTGAGAAGATAGCCAGCATCATGATGACCATCAACAGCAAACTTGGTGGGAAAGACTAATCAAAAGAAATCAACGGTAACTACTGAGAAGTGGTTATCGTTTTTGTATATCTGGCAATAAGTTGATTCTATAGCTTTTTAAACTTGAAATTTTTAAAACAATATATTAAAATATAGAAGAGATTGCTTATAAATTAAGGAGTTTAAAATGAAGAAATCAATGATTGTTGGGCTTATTACTTTTATTGCTTTAGGTTTGGCAACAGGATACTATTTCTTATCCTATGTGCCTCATCAAGCTGTTGTAACTAAGTTTGAAGATGTAGTAAAGGATTTAAATGAAAAGAATAAAGAAGTTGAAGATCAAATAGCTGAGGCTGAAAAGGTTATTGAGAATAATGAAGAACCTCTTGATTCTAAGACATTGGAAGAATTGAAATCAACTATAAAGGATAGCAAAGATTCACTTCGTAAAGAACCAGAAATGGAGAAAGCGACTGCTAAGATTGAGAAGCAAATTGAAGAATTAAGTCAACCATTAGATTATAGTGAAACAAAAAAGAATTTGTCTGAAAAATTGACTCACTATCAAAATAGCATTCTTCAATTAAAACAAATTACAAATCCTTCTAGTTCTTTTATTGAAGAAAGACTCAAAGAAATTGAATCAATTACTGGAGTACAATCTGTTACGGAGGATAATGACCCTAATAAAAAATTAAATAAACAAGGAGGATATACAGCGTCTGTATATTTCGTTGACAAGCAAGTGAATGAATCTGTAGAAGGCTCAGATATTGTTCAAAAAGGTAATGATGCTGGTGGAAATATAGAAGTTTATAAGACAAAAGAAGATGCAGAAAAGCGCAATACTTATATTAGTGCTTTTGATGGAACTGCTTTAAATCCGGGATCCCACTATGTTTATGGAACCATATTAATTCGCACTTCGCACCATTTAACAGGAGCGCAACAGAAAGAACTGACTGAGAAAATCTACAATAAATTAATTGAACTGAAATAATTAAAAAATTGGATAGCTATTTGTTTTATTGAACTAAGATACAGTCAAAAAGCCGTTGGAAAACGGTTTTTTGTTATAATTAAATGAAGAATGTAGCATTAAAGGAGAACAACATGACTTTTGAAGAAATCCTGCCTGGGTTAAAGGACAAGAAAAAATATGTACGAACTGGTTGGGGAGGGGCTGAAAACTATGTCCAACTCTTTGACACTATCGAGCAAAACGGGGTTGCACTTGAAGTGACGCCTTATTTCCTCATCAACGTGTCTGGAGAAGGGGAAGGTTTTTCCATGTGGAGCCCGACACCTTGTGATGTTTTGGCGACGGATTGGGTAGAAGTGCATGACTAGACGTGTATTGATTACGGGAGTGAGTTCAGGGATTGGTCTGGCTCAAGCCCGACTCTTTTTAGAGAAGGGGTATCAAGTATATGGAGTGGACCAAGGTGAAAATCCACTCTTAGAGGGTGATTTCTACTTTTTACAGAGAGATTTGACCTTGGACTTGAAACCTGTTTTTGACTGGTGCCCTCGGGTGGATGTTTTGTGCAATACTGCAGGAGTTTTGGATGCTTACAAACCCTTATTGGAACAATCAGCGCAGGAAATTCAAGAGATTTTTGAAATCAACTACGTGACTCCTGTTGAGTTGACTCGGCATTATTTTACACAAATGTTGGAAAATAAAAAAGGAATCATCATCAATATGTGTTCGATTGCTTCAAGTCTAGCTGGCGGAGGTGGTCACGCCTATACCTCGTCTAAGCACGCCTTAGCTGGCTTTACCAAGCAGTTGGCTCTAGACTATGCTGAGACTGGTATTCAGGTCTTTGGGATTGCTCCAGGGGCAGTCAAGACAGCTATGACCGCTGCGGACTTTGAACCCGGTGGATTAGCAGACTGGGTAGCTAGTGAAACGCCAATCAAGCGCTGGATTGAGCCAGAGGAAGTAGCAGAGATTAGCCTTTTCTTAGCAAGTGGAAAAGCGAGCGCCATGCAAGGACAAATCCTGACCATTGATGGTGGTTGGAGTTTGAAGTAGGAGGAGTTGAATGGAAATCAAAAAACACTTTGGAGTCTATGCTGTTTGCTTTGAAAATGGGAAGTTACTCTGCATTGAAAAAACGAGAGGCCCTTATCAACATCGTTATGATCTACCTGGTGGTAGTCAGCAACTTGATGAAGGATTGACGGAAACGCTGATTAGAGAAGTTATGGAAGAGACGGGCTTTACTGTTAGAAACTACTCCAATCCTCGAATCTACGATGTTTTCGTCAGGGAAGAGTTAAAAAATTTTATGGTTCACCATATCATGGCATTTTATGATATTGAGGTCAACGAGAAGGAAGCTCAAGTTACGATTTCGGAAGTTGTCTCTGATGGTGCGAATGATTCGCTCGGATATGTTTGGATGGATATTCAAGAGATCACAGAAAAAAATGCTTCGCCCTTAGTCTTGAAGGTTAAGTCTGAATTATTAGGATTTCCAGAGCTGGACAAGACCTTGTATATGAATTGGAAGGTGAAGTAGGGGGATAATGGAACTATTTAAAACATGGAAGAAAAATATGGTTCTTTATGGTCTTAAATCTCAAATCGGAACTGTCTACCGAAACAGTGATAGGACAACAAGCTTTTATGATGTTGGAAATTTTCTATACCTAGCAGGGGAGTTGGATTCCAGATTTTGGGAAGATTTTGTTAGGAAATACGGTTTAGATTATAAGATTATTATTTCAGAAGATACTAATTGGCAAGATTTTCTACATCGGAAAGTGGAGCTAAATTCTTTTACTAGCTATTCTTTTAAAGATAAGGCAAATTTTCAAGTTGAATTTCTAAATGGTCTAGTTACTCACTTAGAGGAAGATTACAATATTGTGCCTATTGATAATCATATTTATAACTGCTTTTCTGAGGAAGAATGGTCACAAGATTTACAGGGGGATTTTGAGTCCTATCAGGATTTTGTTTTAAAGGGTGGATTTGGCTTTGTGATTCTTAAAAATAATGAACTGATTGCTGGGATTTCCTCAGGGTTAGTTTACCGTGGAGCAGTTGAAGTGGAAGTTGCAACTAGACCAAACGAACAAGGAAATGGATTTGCTAAAAAGCTTGGTGCTACAATGATTCTGGAGAGTTTAAATAGAGATATGTTTCCACTTTGGGATGCTCATAACGAGGCTTCCAAAAAAGTAGCAGAATTTTTAGGATATGAGTTATTTGAACCTTATGAAGCTTTTGAACTAGAGGAAGGTATCATATAATGATATCTGATATTGTATGTTTTAAGACGAGGTGAATGGCTATGCAAAACCAACTTGCTCTTAGTGGCGAACAAATTGTTGAAAAAGTTTACCCTCAATTATTGCATCATGTTGGTATGATTCGTGGGGAATATTTGTTGAGAGAGCTTAATCAAAACATCCTATTAGCAAGTTGTCAGCAATTTGTAAAAGATTATCTAGATACCATTTGCTCCTTGTACTCAGATGAAGAGGTTTGGTATCGTTTTTCAGAGTTAACAAATACAGAAGCTAATTGTTTAGAGGGGACTAAAGAGCATTTTGATGAAAATCATCCCTTGTTTGGTTATAGAGGAACTAGGCGCTTGCTGGCGTGTCCTGAAGAATTTCAGGCTGAAGCACATGTCGTTACAGAAGTTTATCAAACAAATCCCAATCTGTCTGTTATTTTTCCTTTTATCAATGATGCTGAGCAGTTAAAACAAGCTATTAGAGTATTGCGTGAGCATGGTTTTACTGGAAAAGTCGGCACAATGATTGAGTTACCGTCAGCTTATTTTGACTTGGACAGGATACTGGAAACTGGTATTTCAAAGATTGTAGTTGGAATGAATGATTTGACTTCTTTTGTTTTTGCGACTGTGAGAAATAGTCAATGGCATGATATGGAAAGTCCAATAATGTTAGATATGCTGAGAGATATGCAGGATAAAGCAAGGATGAAAAAGATTGACTTTGCTGTAGCAGGCTATCTGAATGCTTCTTTCATACAAAAAATGAATCAGACGGGTATCAAGTGTATTATCCACTACAGTTCTATTCCAGAGATTTTTAATTTAGAGATTGATCATCCAGACCATCTCAAACGTATAAAAGAAGTAAGTAAAAAATTACAAAGGAGCAAACTATGACACCGCAAGAAATGTGGAATATTTACAAGCAAATTAACCCCACGATTGGAGATGAGATAGATGCCTGGGCTTTTGGAGTGGAAGCAGATCTCTTGGCCGACTTGGTTCTAAGAGGCGAAAAGACTGCAACCGCCTCAGCTTACGACCTCTACGCACTAGAAGACGAACCTCTTCCACAAGAAGGGACCTTCGATGTCATTTTAGACAGTCAAGATCAGGCTGTCTGCATTGTCGAAATTACCAAGGTCTCCGTTCAGCCTTTTCATCAAGTTTCTGCCGACCATGCCTATAAGGAAGGGGAAGGTGACAAATCCCTAGCCTATTGGCGTCAGGTTCATGAGGATTTTTTCACCGAGTGGATGAGGGAAACCGGACTGACTTTTACTCCTGACAGCAAGGTTGTTTTAGAAGAATTTCGCAAAGTCTACCCACTCTAGACTGCAGAAGGAAGAAAGTTTTGGAAATCACCGTCCAATCCTTTTTTCTTAAGCAAAACATGATATAATAAGTTTGTTTGAAGAAGAGTAAAACTCTTAAACTTAGAATAGGAGAAAACTATGCAAGCAGTAGAACATTTTATTACGCAATTTGTTCCTGAACACTATGATTTATTTTTAGACTTGAGTCGTGAGACCAAGACCTTTTCTGGGAAGGTGACCATCACTGGTCAAGCACAGAGTGACCGTATTTCCCTTCACCAAAAAGACTTGGAAATCACTTCTGTAGAAGTTGCGGGTCAAGCTCGTCCATTTACAGTTGATCATGAAAATGAAGCCCTTCATGTCGAATTGGCTGAGGCTGGTCAAGTTGAATTGGTTATTACTTTTTCAGGAACAATCACAGACAACATGACAGGGATTTACCCTTCTTACTACACAGTTGATGGTATCAAGAAGGAAGTCTTGTCTACTCAGTTTGAAAGCCATTTTGCGCGTGAAGCCTTCCCATGTGTGGATGAGCCTGAAGCCAAGGCTACTTTTGACCTCGCCCTTCGTTTTGACCAGGCAGAAGGTGAAGTGGCCTTGTCAAACATGCCAGAAATTGATGTGGAAAAACGCAAGGAATCAGGCATCTGGAAGTTTGAGACAACACCTCGCATGTCTTCTTACTTGTTAGCTTTTGTTGCAGGTGATTTGCAAGGGGTAACGGCTAAAACTAAAAATGGTACCCTCGTTGGTGTCTACTCTACAAAAGCCCACCCACTATCTAACCTTGATTTCTCACTAGACATCGCCGTTCGCTCAATCGAGTTTTACGAAGATTACTACGGAGTTAAGTATCCAATTCCTCAATCGCTCCACATCGCCCTTCCTGACTTCTCAGCAGGTGCCATGGAAAACTGGGGGCTTGTGACTTACCGTGAAGTTTACTTGGTTGTGGATGAGAACTCAACCTTTGCTAGCCGTCAACAAGTTGCCCTAGTTGTAGCACATGAGCTGGCCCACCAATGGTTTGGAAACCTCGTGACTATGAAATGGTGGGATGACCTCTGGCTCAATGAAAGCTTCGCTAACATGATGGAATATGTCTGTGTGGATGCCATCGAGCCAAGTTGGAATATCTTTGAGGATTTCCAAACAGGCGGTGTTCCAGCGGCGCTTAAACGCGATGCGACGGATGGCGTTCAGTCTGTTCACGTTGAAGTCAAACACCCAGATGAAATCAATACCCTCTTTGACGGAGCTATCGTCTACGCCAAAGGAAGCCGTCTCATGCACATGCTTCGCCGTTGGCTAGGAGATGCTGATTTCGCTAAAGGCTTGCATGCCTACTTTGAAAAGCACCAATATGGAAATACCATTGGTCGTGACCTATGGAATGCCCTTGGACAAGCGTCAGGACGTGATGTTGCAGCTTTCATGGATTCTTGGTTGGAACAACCTGGATATCCAGTTCTCACTGTCAAAGTTGAAAATGATGTCTTGAAGATTTCACAAAAACAATTTTTCATCGGTGAGCATGAAGACAAGAACCGTCTCTGGGTTGTACCACTCAACAGCAACTGGAAAGGCCTACCAGATACACTTGAAACTGAAAGCATCGAAATTCCTGGCTACGCAGCCCTTCTTGCTGAAAATAAAACAGCTCTTCGTCTTAACACTGAAAATACAGCCCACTACATTACAGACTATCAAGGAGACTTGTTAGATGCTGTTCTTGCTGAGCTAGAGACACTTGATAATACAAGCAAACTGCAAATCGTTCAAGAACGTCGTCTGCTTGCTGAAGCAGGGCACATTTCTTATGCAGACTTGCTCCCAGTCCTTGATAAATTAGCTAAGGAAGAGTCTTACCTTGTGGTTTCAGCTGTTTCTCAAGTGATTGCTGCCCTTGAGCGCTTTATCGATGAAGGAACAGAAACTGAGAAAGCCTTTAATACTCTCGTTGCTAAATTGGCTCGTCATAACTATGACCGTCTTGGTTTTGAAGCCAAAGATGGAGAATCAGATGAGGATGAATTGGTTCGTCAGTTGGCTGTTTCTATGATGATTCGCTCAAATGATGCTGAAGCTAGTCAAGTCGCTAGCCAAATCTTTGCAACTCACAAGGAGAACCTTGCAGGACTTCCAGCAGCCATCCGTGCACAAGTTCTTATCAATGAAATGAAACACCATGAGACCAAGGACTTGGTCGCAACTTATCTGGACCTCTACACTCATGCCACAGATGCTGTCTTCAAACGTCAGTTGGCAGCTGCTCTAGCCTACAGTACAGATGCTGATAATATCCAAACCTTGATTCGTTCATGGAAGGATAAGTTTGTTGTGAAACCACAAGACTTGTCTGCTTGGTATTACCAGTTCCTAGATCATCAAACAACTCAAGAAACTGTTTGGGTATGGGCGCGTGAAAACTGGGATTGGATCAAGGCAGCTCTTGGTGGGGATATGAGCTTTGATAGCTTTGTTATCCTACCTGCCCATGTATTTAAGACTGAGCAACGCTTGGCAGAATACAAGGCCTTCTTTGAGCCCCAACTTTCTGACCTAGCTCTTAGCCGTAACATCCGCATGGGGATCAAGGATATCGCAGCGCGTGTTGACTTGATTAAGCGTGAGAAAGCAGCAGTTGAAGCTGTTGTAGCCCAATATGCCAAAGCTTAATTCGTTCGAAATGTAAACAAAAACTCAACTTTCTATCTGAAAACGAGAGAGAGTTGAGTTTTTTTTAAGGCAATTTTGGTATAATAATCATAACAAGGAGGAGTTTCTGATGATAAAAATCTTATTAGTAGAAGATGACCTAGGCCTGTCAAATTCAGTATTTGACTTTTTGGATGATTTTGCAGATGTCATGCAGGTTTTTGATGGAGAAGAAGGTCTCTACGAAGCTGAGAGTGGCGTCTATGACTTGATTTTGCTTGACCTGATGTTGCCAGAAAAAAATGGTTTCCAAGTCTTAAAAGAGTTGCGCGAAAAAGGAATTACGACACCAGTCCTTATCATGACTGCTAAGGAAAGTTTGGATGACAAGGGACATGGTTTTGAGTTGGGAGCGGATGACTACCTTACCAAACCTTTCTATCTAGAAGAACTCAAAATGCGGATCCAAGCTCTTCTCAAACGTTCAGGTAAGTTTAACGAAAACACCTTGACCTATGGAGATATTGTCGTTAACCTTTCAACGAATGAAGTGAAAGTGGAAGATACTCCTGTGGAACTACTCGGAAAAGAGTTTGAGTTATTGGTTTATTTCCTTCAAAATCAAAATGTCATTCTTCCCAAGACGCAAATTTTTGATCGTCTATGGGGGTTTGATAGCGATACGACGATTTCTGTTGTAGAAGTCTATGTCTCAAAAGTTCGTAAGAAATTGAAGGGAACAGCCTTTGCTGAAAATCTTCAAACCTTGCGTAGTGTCGGGTATATTTTAAAAGATGTTCAATAAACTAAAAAAAACATGGTATGCAGATGATTTCAGCTATTTTATTCGAAACTTTGGAGTGTTCACCCTGATCTTCTCTGCTATGACCTTGATTATCCTCCAGGTCATGCACTCGAGTCTCTACACTTCTGTAGATGAAAAACTCCAAGCCCTTAGTAGCAGTCCCCAAGCGGTTATCCAGTTAGCCCTGAATCGGGCAACTGAAGAGGTTAAGGATATTCAACCAGCAACAGCGGATGCCAACAAGGCTGAAATCAAGCCCAATGTCAGCTCCAATACGGAAGTCTTGCTCTTTGACAAGG
Source organism: Streptococcus sp. HMSC072D07 (assembly GCF_001814835.1). Lineage (GTDB taxonomy): Bacteria > Bacillota > Bacilli > Lactobacillales > Streptococcaceae > Streptococcus. The sequence goes on along the minus strand of NZ_KV818036.1, from coordinate 108,394 downwards.
ATTTTAATCAGCTCTTACTGGGCAATCGCTTTTTAGGTTTGGACAAGATCAAGCTGGACAAAAAGGAGTTGAATCACATTCGCCAAATCCAAGTTGTCAATAGCTATGGTCAGGAAGAAACCTATCGGATGATTTTGATGGAAACCAACTCATCTTCCGTCTCAAGTAACGTCAAATATGCTGCGGTTTTAATCAATACCAGCCAGCTCGAGCAAATCAGCCAAAACCACGAGCATTTAATTGTTGTAGTCATGGCTAGTTTCTGGCTCCTGTCTTTAATTGCCAGTGTTTACCTGGCACGTGTCAGTGTCAAACCCTTGCTGGAAAGTATGCAAAAGCAGAAATCCTTTGTTGAAAATGCCAGTCACGAACTGAGAACGCCTTTGGCCGTTTTACAAAATCGTTTAGAGAATCTCTTTCGAAAACCAGAGGCAACGATTATGGAATCCAGCGAAAGTATCGCTTCCAGTCTTGAAGAAGTTCGAAACATGCGCTTCCTCACGACCAATCTCCTCAACCTTGCACGTCGCGATGATGGAATCAAACCAGAAATAGCAGAAGTTTCTCCGCAATTCTTTAAAACAGCCTTTTCTAACTATGAGTTGATTGCTTCTGAAAATGATCGAGTTTTTAACTACGAAAATCGGATTTATCGTCCCTTCATGACCGATCAGTTGCTTCTAAAACAGCTCATGACCATCTTATTTGACAATGCCATCAAGTATACTGAAGAAGATGGGAAAATTGAGTTTGTAGTTCATGCTACAGATCGCCACCTCTATCTTACAGTGACAGATAATGGGATTGGAATCGCAGCTACTGACAAGAAGAAAATCTTTGACCGATTTTACCGTGTAGACAAGGCAAGAACCCGTCAGAAAGGTGGCTTTGGTCTTGGACTATCCTTGGCCAAGCAAATCGTAGATGCCTTGCGAGGAACGATTAGCGTAAAAGATAACAAACCTAGAGGAACAATTTTTGAAGTTAAGATCGCTATTCAATCTCCTTCAAAACGTAAGAATAAATAAAAAAGACAGTTATATAACTGTCTTTTTTGATAACTGGAAAAGAGGTTGGTAGTAGTACCAACCTTTATTTTAAAAATTTTCGTTTCATTATCTTTCGTTGAAGTTGTAAAAGGGCGAAACTAAGCCCCATTGCAGCGATAAAGGACAAAGCTGTATTTAATTTTATAGCTAAAAAGATAAAACTAAACAGTGCCATAAAAATACAGAAACAAGCGATATTTACAAAAAATAAAATCTCTTTTAGGTTAGGGCCGACTGGGGCTTCAGGTGTGTAATCTTGGTAAAGCGGAGTTTGTTTCGATTCGGGAGCTTGTTCAAACTCATAAGCTTCTAGTTTTCTTGCGGACATGATTCTCTCCTTAACAGTACATAACTATTTTATCATTTTTTATGCAGAGAATTATTACAGAATTGTTACAAAACTACTAAAGTCTCTTATCAACTTCTAAGTCTCTCTTCTTGACACCCACTAGGGAAAATGATAGCATGGATGTTACACTTAAAACAGATGACCTGACCTTCTCTTTTATAAATATACTGAGAAAGGAAAGGATAACTTATATAAATTGATAGTAAGCTGAGGCTTTTCCTAAGATGATTTGTTGAGTTGCTACCTGGATACTTTTGAAGAGTATTGATAGGAGTTGTTTTGAATGGATGATAAGACAGAGATTCTGTCTATTGGACTGGGTGGCTTTTTGCTACCTCTGGGAAAAGTAAAAGGAGATAAGCATGTATCTTGCTATCAAAGAGATATTACGAAACAAACTTCGATATAGTTTGATTCTAACTACCATTTTTCTTATCGCTTTTATGGTCTTTTTTATGACCAGTCTAGCTCTTGGTCTTGTGCGAAACAACCGAGCAGCTATTGATAATTGGCAAGCGACGGGGGTGGTTTTATCTGACTACGCAAATGATAATTTGACGGCATCTTTTATTCCTGAAAAGGACTACAAGGATAAGAGTTCTGAAGAGGCTGCTCCATTGGGCTATATGTTTGCTGTAACCAATCTAGTCGATGGTAGTGAAAAGGTCAATGTTTCCATCTTTGCTCAAGACTGGGACTCTTTTATCTCACCTAGTTTGACGGAGGGTCGTTATCCTGAAGGAGATGATGAGGTTGTCGTGGATCAGTCTTTTGAGAACTATGGGATGAAGCTAGGCGATGCCATTCAGCTCAATGGAAGCGATTCAAGTTACAAGATTGTAGGCCTGACTCAAGGAAATAAATTTTTCACCGAGCCTGTTGTCTTTACGAGTCTGACAACTTATTGGACCTTACAAGGAACCTTGAAAGCCAATCGTTCCATCTCTGCCTTGGTATTGAAAAATGATATAGAAGTGGCTGGGGATGGTCTGAAACAGATTTCCATTCCAAAAATGATATCAAAAATTCCTGGTTACACACCTCAGGTGAATGTATTTTCAGGAATGATTCTTGCTATGATTGTCATCACAGGCTTGATTGTGGGGATTTTTGTCTATATCATTACCATCCAAAAACTAGGACTTTATGGAATAATGCGAGCTCAAGGAATACAGATCAAAACCATTGTATGGTCTCTGTTCTGTCAAATCTTCCTCCTAGCTGGTATGGGGATTGCTTTAGCCTTGCTGGCAATCGGAGGAATGATTTTAGTCTTACCAGCTACCTTCTTTTTCTATCCGAGTTGGATAGCTTACTCTGTCCTAAGTTTGGTAATTTCCTTGATGGCCCTTCTAGGTGGTGTCATTTCACTTCCACGCTTGTTAAAGGTGGACCCGATTACTGCGATTGCAGAGTGATAAGGAGAATAGTATGACAGCATTGATTGAAATGACTCAAGTGACAAAAACTTACGGAGAAGGAAAGATGAAAGTCGTAGCCCTGCATGAGACGAATTTTCAGCTAAATGCGGGAGAGTTCGTGGCTATCGTTGGGCCTTCTGGCTCTGGCAAGACGACCTTTCTAACAACTCTAGGACAACTTCAGGAAGCATCGAGTGGAAAGATTCTAGTAAAGGGGAAGGAAACAGGCAGTTTGACGGAGAAGGAGAAAACAGACCTCCGTTTTAGAGAGTTTGGTTTCATTCTTCAGGCTTCAAACCTAATTCCTTTCCTAACAGTCAAGGAACAGCTGGATTTGATAGACAGACTGGATAAGGGGGAAAATAGTAAAAGTGACCGAAAAGAACTCTTTGAGTTGTTGGATTTGGAAAAAGTAAAAGATCATTATCCTAAGGCCTTATCGGGTGGCGAACGTCAGCGTGCCGCGATTGCTAGAGCGCTTTATAACAATCCAAGTATTGTGCTTGCAGATGAGCCGACAGCCAGTCTGGATACCCAACGTGCCTACCAAGTAACGGAAATGTTGGCTGCCATTGCTCACGAACAAGGTAGAGGAGTTGTCATGATTACACACGATACACGCCTTCTTGATAAGGTTGACCGTATTTATGTCATGAATGATGGTCACCTAGTTGAAGAAACACATGCATAAAATAGAGTGAATGGTACAAGTTACTGTTCACTTTTTGATTGGGAAAAATAGAAATGAGTTTAACCTTTTGTGAAACTCTCAATACCCATAGCTGATTTTTGAGAAATGTGGTATAATTTTTCTTATGGAAAAGATTATCATTACAGCAACTGCTGAAAGTATTGAACAAGTTGAACAGTTACTCGAAGCTGACGTAGACCGTATCTACGTCGGTGAGAAAGATTTTGGCCTTCGTCTGCCAACAACCTTTAGTTATGAAGACTTACGCACCATCGCTAAGTTGGTTCATGAAGCAGGCAAGGAATTGATTGTCGCGGTTAATGCCCTCATGCACCAAGATATGATGGACCGAATCAAGCCTTTTCTAGACTTCTTGGAAGAAATCAAGACAGACTATATTACTGTTGGGGATGCAGGTGTCTTTTATGTAGTCAACCGTGATGGTTATTCCTTTAAGACCATCTACGATGCTTCAACCATGGTGACAAGCAGCCGTCAGATTAACTTCTGGGGCCAAAAGGCTGGTGCATCTGAGGCGGTTTTGGCGCGTGAAATTCCATCTGCTGAGCTCTTCAAGATGCCAGAGATTTTGGAAATTCCTGCTGAAGTCTTGGTTTATGGGGCTAGTGTCATTCACCATTCTAAGCGTCCGCTCTTACAAAACTACTATAACTTTACACATATCGATGATGAAAAGACGCGTAAGCGTGACCTCTTCTTGGCAGAACCAAGTGACCCAGAAAGCCATTACTCTATCTTTGAAGACAATCATGGCACCCACATCTTTGCAAATAACGACCTTGATTTGATGACCAAATTGACAGAATTAGTAGAACATGGTTTCACTCACTGGAAGCTAGAGGGGCTCTACACACCTGGTCAGAATTTTGTAGAAATTGCTAAACTCTTTATCCAAGCACGTAGCTTGATTCAAGAGGGGAATTTCAGCCATGACCAAGCTTTCTTGTTAGATGAGGAAGTGCGCAAGTTACACCCTAAAAACCGTTTCCTCGACACAGGATTCTATGATTACGATCCTGATATGGTTAAATAGGACACCAAAACCCGAAATAAAAATGTTCGGGTTTTTCCAGTGTATCCATGAAATAAAAACGGATACATGTTATAATAAAAATAGCTCTTTAATGGAGGTATTTAAGTGGAGAATCTGAAAAAGATGGCAGGTATCAAGGCTGCTGAGTTTGTCAAGGATGGTATGGTTGTTGGACTCGGTACTGGATCAACTGCCTACTATTTCGTAGAAGAAGTAGGTCGTCGGATCAAGGAAGAAGGTTTGCAGATTACTGCTGTGACAACTTCCAGTGTGACCAGTAAACAGGCTGAAGGACTAAACATCCCACTCAAGTCGATTGATCAAGTGGATTTTGTCGATGTGACAGTTGACGGGGCGGATGAAGTAGATAGTCAGTTCAACGGGATCAAAGGTGGTGGTGGTGCCCTTCTGATGGAGAAGGTTGTCGCAACGCCCTCAAAAGAATACATTTGGGTGGTCGATGAAAGCAAACTGGTAGAGAAACTAGGTGCTTTTAAATTGCCTGTGGAAGTGGTTCAGTATGGTGCAGAACAGGTCTTTCGTCGGTTTAAGCGAGCTGGCTACAAACCAAGTTTCCGTGAAAAAGACGGTCAACGTTTTGTGACCGATATGCGTAACTTTATCATTGACCTAGCCTTGGATGTCATTGAAGATCCGATTGCCTTTGGGCAAGAATTGGACCATGTCGTTGGTGTCGTTGAGCATGGCTTGTTCAACCAAATGGTGGATAAGGTCATCGTAGCGGGACGAGATGGTGTTCAGATTTTAACTTCAACAAAAGCAAACTAATCAACATAATAAGGAGATACACTATGTCAAAATTTAATCGTATTCACTTGGTGGTACTGGATTCTGTGGGAATCGGTGCTGCGCCAGATGCCAATAACTTTGTCAATGCAGGGGTTCCAGACGGAGCTTCTGACACACTGGGACACATTTCAAAAACAGTTGGTTTGAATGTGCCAAACATGGCTAAAATCGGTCTAGGAAATATTCCTCGCGAAGCGCCTCTTAAGACTGTACCAGCTGAAAGTAATCCAACAGGTTATGCAACAAAATTGGAAGAAGTATCTCTAGGTAAGGACACCATGACTGGACACTGGGAAATCATGGGACTCAATATTACCGAGCCTTTCGATACTTTCTGGAACGGATTCCCAGAAGAAATCCTGACAAAAATCGAAGAATTTTCAGGGCGCAAGGTCATTCGTGAAGCCAACAAACCATACTCAGGTACGGCTGTTATCGATGATTTCGGACCACGTCAAATGGAAACTGGAGAGTTGATTATCTATACTTCAGCTGACCCTGTTTTGCAAATTGCTGCCCACGAAGATATCATTCCTTTAGATGAACTTTATCGTATCTGTGAATACGCTCGTTCGATCACCCTTGAGCGCCCAGCTCTTCTTGGTCGTATCATTGCCCGTCCTTATGTTGGTGAGCCTGGAAACTTCACACGAACTGCAAATCGTCGTGACTTGGCTGTATCTCCATTTGCACCGACTGTTTTAGATAAATTGAACGAAGCAGGTATCGATACTTACGCTGTTGGTAAAATCAACGATATCTTTAATGGCGCTGGTATCAATCATGACATGGGCCACAACAAGTCAAATAGTCATGGAATTGATACACTCTTGAAGACTATGGGCCTTGCTGAGTTTGAAAAAGGATTCTCCTTCACAAATTTGGTTGACTTTGATGCCCTTTATGGACACCGCCGCAATGCTCATGGCTACCGTGATTGCTTGCATGAGTTTGATGAACGCTTGCCTGAAATTATCGCTGCCATGAGAGAGAATGACCTTCTCTTGATTACTGCGGATCATGGAAATGACCCGACCTATGCAGGAACAGACCACACTCGTGAATACATTCCACTTTTGGCTTACAGTCCTAGCTTTAAGGGAAATGGTGTCATTCCAGTTGGACATTTTGCAGATATCTCAGCAACAGTTGCGGATAACTTTGGTGTTGAAACTGCCATGATTGGGGAAAGTTTCTTAGATAAGTTGGTATAAGATGACGCGATGTGCTTTACTTGTTCGGGGCATTAATGTCGGAGGGAAAAATAAGGTTGTCATGGCTCAACTTCGTCAAGAACTGACAGAGTTGGGATTGGAAAAGGTTGAAACCTACATCAATAGTGGCAACATTTTCTTTACTTCGACGGCTCCCAAAGCCCAATTGATTGAAAAGTTAGAGGCTTTCTTTGAAGTCCATTATCCATTTATTCAGAGCTTTTCTTTGCTGAGTCAGGAAGATTATGAAGCAGAGCTGGAAAATCTGCCAGATTGGTGGGCCAAAGACTTGGCTCGAAAAGATGTCCTCTTTTATACGGAGGGCTTGGATGTGGATCAAGTCATCGAGAAAGTGGACAGTTTGGAACTGGAAGATGAAGTCGTTCATTTTGGAAAACTTGGTATTTTCTGGGGAAAATATTCCGAAGAATCATACTACGAAACGGCCTATCACAAGTACTTACTCAAGATGCCTTTCTACCGCCAAATCACCATTCGTAATGCTAAAACTTTTGACAAAATTGGTCAAATGATAAAAAAATAATAAAGGAGACACAATGACATTTTTAAATAAGATCAAAGAAACAGCTGCTTTTCTGAAAGATAAAGGAATCCAAGCGCCTGAGTTTGGTTTAATCCTTGGATCAGGACTTGGAGAATTGGCAGAAGAAATTGAAAATCCAGTTGTAGTAGACTATGCAGACATTCCAAACTGGGGTCGTTCGACAGTAGTCGGTCACGCTGGTAAATTGGTATATGGAAATCTTGCAGGTCGCAAGGTCTTGGCACTTCAAGGTCGTTTCCATTTCTACGAAGGAAATTCTCTTGAAGTCGTGACTTTCCCAGTACGTGTGATGAAAGTTCTCGGATGCGAAGGTGTCATTGTAACCAATGCAGCTGGTGGTATTGGGTATGGTCCTGGTACCTTGATGGCTATCTCAGACCATATCAACATGACGGGTCAAAATCCATTGATGGGTGAAAATTTGGATGACTTTGGTCCACGTTTCCCTGATATGTCTAAGGCCTACACACCAGAATACCGCGCTACTGCCCATGAAGTGGCTAAAAAACTTGGTATCAAGCTTGATGAAGGTGTCTATATTGGTGTGACTGGTCCGACTTATGAAACACCAGCAGAGATTCGTGCCTATAAGACACTTGGAGCAGATGCAGTCGGTATGTCTACTGTTCCTGAAGTTATTGTGGCAGCCCACTCAGGCTTGAAAGTTCTCGGTATTTCATGTATTACTAACCATGCTGCTGGTTTCCAAGAAGAACTCAACCACGAAGAAGTTGTAGAAGTGACTGAACGTGTTAAAGGTGACTTCAAAGGCTTGCTTAAAGCGATTCTTGCTGAATTGTAATGTCATGAGAGTTCACTTTATTTTACATGAGACATTTGAGGTTCCAGGCGCATATCTAAAATGGGCTATAGAACGAGGTCATCAAATTACATCAACAAAGGTTTATGAAAAAGAACCTCTTCCTGAAACAATTGACGGGATTGATTTTCTGATTGTCATGGGTGGTCCTCAATCACCTGATGAGGATAGAGAAAACTTCCCATACTATGATCCAAAGGCTGAGCTTGCTTTTATGAAAGAAGCGATTGCTGCAGATATCTATATTGTTGGTGTCTGTCTTGGTGCGCAACTCCTATCTGTTGCCTATGGTGCGAAGTATGAACATAGTCCAGAGCGCGAGATCGGCGTTTATCCTGTGACATTGACGATGCAAGGTCTAACAGATCCTCATTTCAGCTTGTTCGGAGAAACCATAGAAACCGGCCACTGGCACGGTGATATGCCAGGGCTGACAGATGAAGCTGTCGTCTTGGCGACCAGTCAAGGTTGTCCACGCCAAATTATTCGCTTCAGTCCAAAACATTATGCCTTTCAGGCTCATTTGGAATTTGATCCAGACGCAGTAGAATTATTGATTGCTGCGGATGGTGAGGAGAAATTAAGAGAGCAAAGTGAAAAGTTGCCTTTTGTTCAAACACCAGAAGAATTACGTGGAAACGATTATTCTGAAATGAATGCAAAACTGTATGCATTTTTAGATTCATTGGTAAACTAGGAACTACAGAAAGGCAGAGTATCTGAGTTATAGTCAAACTCGGGCTAATTGTTCTGTGAAATATTTAAATTTAAAATCAAGAAAGAAAGGATGGGTAAACCGTATTTGCTGAACTGAATACGGGCAGAGAACTGCGTGAAAAAGATAAACTGTCTAGCATCTGCGATGCTTCGTCAGTTTCCTATTTTTACTTTGTTCTCTGTCGCTATCCTAAATATACAATAAAGAAAGGTAGAGCGTGTGTTCAAATTTGAACACGAGCGGAAACTTTTCTAGAAATTCAGAAAGGAAGGGGAGTTCGGTTTTGAATTGAACTCGGACTGTTCTCTTCTATATCATAAAAATTAAGAAAGAAAGGAATTGAACCCACCCTAAAAGCAGTGGGAAAAAGATAGTTGGTCTAGCGAGCATCGCTCACTGCACCAAACTCCTATTTTCCCTTCGCTTTTTGACGGGTTTGGTATCTTATATTATGTCTATCCATATTGCTGCTCAGCAGGGTGAAATTGCTGATAAAATTCTTCTTCCTGGGGATCCTCTTCGTGCTAAGTTTATTGCGGAGAATTTCCTTGAAGATGCTGTTTGTTTTAACGAAGTGCGGAACATGTTTGGCTACACTGGTACGTACAAGGGTCACCGTGTATCGGTCATGGGAACTGGGATGGGAATGCCGTCCATTTCTATCTATGCCCGTGAGTTGATTGTAGACTACGGAGTGAAGAAATTGATTCGTGTGGGAACTGCGGGTTCATTAAATGAAGATGTTCATGTCCGTGAATTGGTTTTGGCGCAAGCAGCTGCAACCAACTCAAACATCATCCGCAATGACTGGCCACAGTATGATTTCCCACAAATCGCTAGCTTTGATTTGCTTGACAAGGCCTACCATATCGCTAAAGAACTCGGTATGACAACCCACGTTGGGAACGTCTTGTCATCTGATGTCTTTTACTCAAACTACTTTGAAAAGAACATCGAACTTGGTAAATGGGGAGTTAAAGCTGTGGAAATGGAAGCAGCAGCCCTCTACTACTTGGCTGCCCAACACCACGTCGATGCACTTGCTATCATGACCATTTCTGATAGCTTGGTCAATCCAGATGAAGACACCACTGCAGAAGAACGCCAAAATACCTTCACCGATATGATGAAGGTTGGTTTGGAAACCTTGATTGCAGAGTAAAATGTAAACGAAAATCCTGATTTCACTTGAAATCAGGATTTTTTCATAGATGCGATTTTTTCTGGATCTGGTGTAACGCGGAGGGTCTTTTGTCCTGTGTAGGTTACAAAGCCAGGTTTTCCACCAGTTGGTTTGTTGAGTTTCTTGACTTCAATCATATCCACTTGAACTAGATTTGACAAACGCCCTTTGGAGAAGTAGGCAGCTAGTTCAGCTGCATCTGTCTTGACTTCATCAGATGGATCAAGATTTCCTGAGATGACGACGTGGCTTCCAGGGATGTCCTTGGCATGGAACCAAAGTTCCTCCTTGCGGGCCATTTTAAAGGTCAACTCTTCATTTTGAAGATTGTTTCGACCGACATAGATGATGGTCTTGCCATCGCTCGCCAGATACTGTTCTGGTTTTTTGCGTTTCTGAATTTTCTCGCGTTGGCGTCTTCTAATGAAGCCTGTTTGGATCAATTCTTCACGGATTTCAGCGATTTCTTCCAGTCCAGCTTGGTTGAGTACGGTTTCGACACTTTCTAGATAAAGAATGGTGGCCTTGGTTTCTTCGATCAACTCAGTCAGGTATTTGACAGCTTCTTTGAGCTTCTGATAGCGTTTAAAGTAGCGTTGAGCATTCTGGCTGGGAGTCAAGGCCTTATCAAGCGCAATGGTGATAGGTTGGTTGGTGTAGTAGTTGTCCAAGGTAACCTGATCTTGGTCATTAGGCACTTGGTGGAGGAAGGTTGTCAGCAATTCCCCTTTTTGGCGAAATTCCTCAGCATTGTCTGTCGCTAGTAACTCTTTTTCTTGTTTTTTTATCTTATGACGATTTTTTTGAAGTTCATTTTCAACACGGCGAATGAGCTCACTGGCTTGCTGTTTGACGCGATCGCGCTCTGCCTTATCTTTGTAATAGGTATCCAGAAGATCAGAGAGACTGGCAAAAGGCTCTCCCACCTGATTTGCAAAAGGAACTGGGCTGAAAGAAGTCTCCGTTAGGAAAGGCTTGGTTTCTTGCCCGAAGAAGTTTCGGAAAGTAGACAGTTTATCACTGACAAGAATGTTTTCCAATTCATTTGCCGTATCACGTCCTAGACCTTGAAAGAGACTTTGAAGATTTTTTGCTGTTAGTTCCTGTGTTTGCAGGATTTCAAAGAGCTTTTCATCCTTGACGGTAAATGGATTGAGAGACTCGGTACTTGGCGGAGCGATATAGGTCGAACCTGGAAGTAAGGTACGGTAGCTATTTTGTGAAAAGCCGACGTGTTTGATGACTTCGAGGATTTTATGGCTACTTTTATCGACAAGGAGAATATTGCTGTGTTTGCCCATGATCTCGATAATCAAGGTAGCTTGGATATGATCTCCAATTTCGTTTTTATTGGAAACCGTGATTTCCACAATACGGTCATTTTCCACTTGCTCGATCGACTCAATCAGGGCACCCTGCAAATACTTTCTCAAAACCATGATAAAAGTGGAAGGTTGGGCTGGATTTTCAAAGGTTGTTTGGGTCAGCTGGATGCGACCAAAAACGGGATGAGCAGAGAGGAGCAGGCGATGGCTTTGGCGATTGCTGCGGATTTGCAAGACCAATTCTTGTTCAAAAGGTTGATTGATTTTCTGGATGCGACCATTGACTAACTCTCTTCGCAATTCCTCAATCATGTGGTGTAAAAAAAATCCGTCAAATGACATCGTTCTCTCCTTGTGATTGTATTCCATAGTATTATATCAAAAAGGTAGAATAAAATCATGGAAATGTGGTATAATAAAGCCAAGTAAAGAGAATCGAGAAGTACATGTATATTGAAATGGTAGATGAAACTGGTCAAGTTTCACAAGAAATCTTGCAACAAACCCAAGAAATTTTGGAATTTGCAGCCCAAAAAATAGGAAAAGAAGACAAGGAGATGGCAGTCACTTTTGTGACCAACGAGCGTAGCCACGAACTCAATCTGGAGTACCGTGATACAGATCGTCCGACAGATGTCATCAGCCTTGAGTATAAACCAGAGTTGGACATTGCCTTTGATGAAGAAGATTTGCTTGAAAATCCTGAATTGGCAGAGATGATGTCTGAGTTTGATGCCTATATTGGGGAACTGTTCATCTCTATCGATAAAGCGCATGAGCAGGCTGAGGAATACGGTCACAGCTTTGAGCGTGAGATGGGCTTCTTGGCAGTACACGGCTTTTTACACATTAACGGCTACGATCACTACACTCCGGAAGAAGAAGCGGAGATGTTCGGTTTACAAGAAGAAATTTTGACAGCCTATGGACTCACAAGACAATAAACGAAAATGGAAAAATCGTGACCTTGTATCCAGTTTAGAATTTGCCCTTACAGGAATTCTGACTGCCATTAAGGAAGAACGCAATATGCGAAAACATGCAGTGACGGCTCTAGTGGTCATTCTTGCAGGTTTTGTTTTTCAGGTGTCACGAATCGAATGGCTCTTTCTCCTAATGAGCATTTTCTTGGTAGTAGCCTTTGAGATTATTAACTCTGCTATCGAAAATGTGGTGGATCTAGCCAGTCACTATCACTTTTCTATGTTGGCAAAGAAAGCCAAGGACATGGCAGCTGGTGCCGTGCTTGTGGTTTCCCTTCTTGCCGCAGTGATTGGTGCACTTATCTTTCTCCCACGCATTTGGGATTTACTATTTTAAACAATAAGAGGAAATTATGACATTTAAATCAGGCTTTGTAGCCATTTTAGGACGTCCCAATGTTGGGAAGTCAACCTTTTTAAATCACGTTATGGGGCAAAAGATTGCTATCATGAGTGACAAGGCGCAAACAACGCGCAATAAAATCATGGGGATTTACACCACGGATAAGGAGCAGATTGTCTTTATCGACACGCCAGGGATTCACAAGCCTAAGACAGCTCTTGGAGATTTCATGGTGGAATCTGCCTACAGTACTCTGCGTGAAGTGGATACTGTTCTATTCATGGTGCCAGCTGATGAGCCACGTGGTAAGGGCGACGATATGATTATCGAGCGTCTGAAAGCTGCCAAGGTTCCTGTGATTCTGGTGGTGAATAAGATTGACAAGGTTCATCCAGATCAGCTTTTGGCTCAAATTGATGACTTCCGTAATCAAATGGACTTTAAGGAGATTGTTCCTATCTCAGCCCTTCAGGGAAATAACGTTTCTCGTCTAATTGACATCCTCAGTGAAAATCTAGAGGAAGGTTTCCAGTATTTCCCAGCTGATCAAATCACAGACCATCCTGAGCGTTTCTTGGTTTCAGAAATGATTCGTGAGAAAGTCTTGCACCTAACTCGAGAAGAGATTCCTCACTCAGTTGCAGTGGTAGTTGACTCCATGAAGCGTGATGAAGAGACAGACAAGGTTCACATCCGTGCAACCATCATGGTGGAGCGTGATAGCCAAAAAGGCATTATCATCGGAAAAGGTGGTGCTATGCTCAAGAAAATTGGGACCATGGCCCGTCGTGATATTGAACTCATGCTAGGAGACAAGGTCTTTCTAGAAACTTGGGTCAAGGTCAAGAAAAACTGGCGTGATAAAAAACTAGATTTGGCTGACTTTGGCTATAATGAAAAAGAATACTAAGTAGAGGTGGGCTCATGCCTGCTTCTTGTTTTTACAGAAGGAGGATTTATGCCTGAATTACCAGAGGTTGAAACGGTTCGTCGTGGCTTAGAAAAATTGATTTTGGGAAAGAAGATTTCTAATATAGAGATTACTTATCCTAAGATGATCAAGACAGATTTGGACGAGTTTCGAAAGGAAGTGCCTGGTCGAGTAATTGAGTCAATAGGACGCCGTGGGAAATATTTGCTTTTTTACCTGAAAGACAAGGTCTTGATTTCCCATTTGCGGATGGAGGGCAAGTATTTTTACTATCCGGATCAGGTTCCTGAACGCAAGCATGCCCATGTTTTGATTCATTTTGAGGATGGAAGCACTCTTGTATATGAGGACGTGCGCAAGTTTGGTACCATGGAACTGCTTGCCCCCGACCTATTGGACGCCTACTTTGTTTCTAAAAAATTAGGACCTGAGCCAATAGAGCAGGACTTTGATTTGCAGTCCTTCCAAGCTGCTCTAGCCAAGTCTAAAAAGCCTATCAAATCCCACCTCCTAGACCAAACCTTGGTCGCTGGTCTTGGAAATATCTATGTGGATGAGGTCCTCTGGCGAGCGCAGGTCCATCCAGCTAGACCTTCCCAGACTTTGACAGCAGCAGAAGCGTTAGCTATTCATGACCAGACCATTGCTGTTTTAGGACAGGCAGTTGAAAAGGGTGGCTCTACCATTCGCACCTATACCAATGCCTTTGGGGAAGACGGAACCATGCAGGACTTCCATCAGGTCTATGATAAGACTGGACAAGCATGTTCCCGCTGTGGCACCTTCATTGAGAAATTCCAGCTCGGTGGACGAGGAACTCATTTTTGTCCTCAGTGTCAAAGGAGGGACTGATGGGAAAAATCATCGGAATCACAGGAGGAATTGCCTCGGGTAAGTCAACTGTGACAAATTTCCTAAGAGAGCAAGGCTTTCGAGTGGTCGATGCTGACGCAGTCGTCCACCAACTACAAAAACCTGGTGGTCGTCTTTATCAGCTCTTAGTTCAGCACTTTGGACAGGAAATTATCCTTGAAAATGGAGAACTTAATCGCCCTCTCTTGGCTAGTCTCATCTTTTCAAATCCTGAGGAGCGAGAATGGTCTAAGAAAACACAAGGAGAGATCATTCGTGAAGAACTGGCAGCATTGCGAGATCAGTTAGCTCAGACAGAAGCTATCTTTTTCATGGATATTCCCCTACTTTTTGAACAGGGATATGCCAACTGGTTTGATGAAACATGGCTGGTCTATGTGGACCGAGATGTTCAGGTAGAACGTTTCATGAAACGGGATCATCTTTCTAAGGAAGTAGCAGAGTCCCGTCTTTCCGCCCAGTGGTCTTTAGCAGAAAAGAGAAAATTGGCAAGTCATATATTAGATAACAATGGCAGTCGTGATCAGCTTGTGGCTCAAGTAGTGAAGTTACTTGAAGGAGGCGATAGCTGTGCAAGAGATTAGTTGGAAAGAGAATCTTCGTGTCGCCTGGTTCGGTAGTTTTCTAACGGGCGCCAGCATTTCCTTGATCGTTCCTTTCATGCCTATCTTTGTGGAGCAGTTGGGAATTGAAGGAGACCAAGTTGCTTTTTATGCTGGATTAGCCATCTCAGTTTCGGCTGTTTCAGCAGCTCTAGTTTCTCCTATCTGGGGTATTCTTGCTGACAAGTACGGTCGAAAGCCCATGATGATTCGAGCTGGGCTTGCCATGACCATCACTATGGGAGGTTTGGCCTTCGTGCCAAATATCTATTGGCTACTCTTTCTGCGCTTGCTCAATGGTGTATTTACTGGATTCGTTCCCAATGCAACAGCCTTGATTGCTAGTCAGGTACCTAAAGATAAGTCGGGAGCGGCTCTGGGGACTCTATCTACAGGTGTAGTTGCGGGAACACTGACGGGCCCCTTTGTTGGAGGCTTTATTGCTGAAATTTTTGGCATTCGTAATGTTTTTTTATTGGTAGGCGCTTTCTTATTTTTAGCTGCAATCCTAACCATTTTCTTTATCAAGGAAGATTTTCAGCCAGTAGCTAAGGAGAAGACTATCCCAACGAAAGAAGTATTTTCTTCTTTCAAGTATCCTAGGCTTTTAGTGAATCTATTTTTGACGAGCTTTGTCATTCAATTTTCAGCTCAATCAATTGGCCCCATTCTAGCTCTCTATGTGCGGGACTTAGGACAGACTGAGAATCTCCTCTTTGTATCAGGACTAATCGTATCCAGCATGGGATTTTCTAGCATGATGAGTGCTGGAATTCTAGGAAAACTTGGCGATAAGGTAGGGAATCATAGATTGTTGGTCGCGGCTCAGATTTATTCCGTCATCATTTACCTTCTTTGTGCCCATGCAACCAGCCCCCTTCAACTTGGCTTGTATCGTTTTCTCTTTGGTCTGGGAACGGGAGCTCTCATACCAGGTGTCAATGCCCTTCTTAGCAAAATGACTCCAAAATCAGGTATTTCAAGGATTTTCGCCTTCAACCAAGTCTTTTTTTATCTCGGTGGAGTGATTGGACCTATGGCGGGATCCGCAGTTGCAGGATATTTGGGCTACCATGCTGTCTTTTATGCGACAGCAGCCTGTGTGGCTTTCAGTTGTTTATGTAACTTAGTGCAATTTAGATCATTATTAAAAGTAAAGGAAATCTAGTGCGAGTAAAAATCAATCTCAAGTGCTCCTCTTGTGGCAGCATGAATTATCTAACCAGTAAGAACTCCAAAACCCATCCAGACAAGATTGAGGTGTTAAAATATTGTCCAAAGGAAAGAAAAGTAACTTTACATCTTGAATCTAAGTAGAATTTATGGTAAAATAATAGGGATTTTAAGGAGTTTGATATGTATAACCTATTATTAACCATTTTATTAGTATTATCTGTTGTGATTGTGATTGCGATTTTCATGCAACCAACTAAGAACCAATCCAGCAATGTATTTGATGCCAGCTCAGGTGATTTGTTTGAACGTAGTAAAGCGCGTGGTTTTGAAGCTGTGATGCAACGTTTGACAGGTATTTTAGTCTTTTTCTGGCTAGCCATTGCCTTAGCATTGACGGTATTATCAAGTAGATAAGAAATGGGCAGGACTAGGTCTTTGCCTATTTTTATTTTTATACTCTTCAAAAATCAAATTCAAACCACGTCAGCGTCGGCTTGTCGTACTCCAGTACTGCCTGCGCCTAGCTTTCTAGTTTGCTCTTTGATTTTTATTGAGTATTAAATGATGTTTGAGAAGGTCTTACAGTAAAAGAAAATTAAAAAATCTAGAAAGAAAACATGAAAGATAAAATTAAAGAATATTTGCAAGAGAAGGGGCGAGTGACGGTAAATGACCTGGCTCAGGCTCTCGGAAAGGATGGGTCCAAGGATTTCCGTGAGTTGATTAAAACCCTGTCTCTGATGGAAAGAAAGCACCAGATTCGATTTGGAGAAGATGGCAGCCTCACCTTGGACCAGAAGAAGAAACATGAAATCACCCTCAAAGGGGTTTTTCATGCCCATAAAAACGGCTTTGGCTTTGTTACTCTAGAAGGGGAAGAGGACGATCTTTTTGTAGGAAAAAACGATGTCAACTATGCCATTGATGGCGATACAGTTGAGGTGGTCATAAAGAAAGTTGCTGACCGCAACAAGGGAACTGCTGCAGAAGCCAAAATTATTGATATCTTAGAACACAGCCTGACAACCGTTGTCGGTCAAATTGTTCTGGATCAGGAAAAGCCCAAGTATGCTGGCTATATTCGTTCCAAAAATCAAAAAATCAGCCAACCGATTTATGTGAAGAAACCGGCTATCAAGTTGGAAGGTACTGAAGTTCTCAAGGTCTTTATTGACAAATACCCAAGTAAGAAACATGATTTCTTTGTCGCTAGTGTGCTAGACGTGGTGGGGCACTCGACTGATGCTGGGATTGACGTTCTTGAAGTCTTGGAATCCATGGATATTGTTTCAGAATTTCCAGAAGCTGTTCTCAAGGAAGCAGAAAGTGTGCCAGAAGCTCCGTCTCAAAAGGATATGGGAGGTCGTCTGGACCTGAGAGATGAAATCACCTTTACCATTGACGGTGCGGATGCCAAGGACTTAGACGACGCAGTACACATCAAGCCTTTAAAGAATGGCAATATCGAACTCGGAGTTCACATCGCAGATGTTTCCTACTATGTGACCGAGGGTTCTGCCCTTGACAAGGAAGCCCTTAACCGCGCGACTTCTGTCTATGTGACAGACCGAGTGGTTCCAATGCTTCCAGAGCGTTTGTCAAATGGCATCTGCTCTCTCAATCCTCAAGTAGATCGCTTGACCCAGTCTGCTATTATGGAAATTGATAAACATGGTCGTGTGGTTAATTACACCATTACCCAAACAGTTATTAAGACGAGCTTCCGTATGACCTATAGCGCTGTTAATGATATCCTAGCTGGCGATGAGGAAAAGAGACGAGAGTTTAAGAAAATTGTTCCAAGTATCGAGCTCATGGCCAAGCTTCATGAAAGGCTAGAAAGCATGCGTGAGAAGCGTGGTGCCCTTAACTTTGATACCAGCGAAGCTAAGATCTTGGTGGATAAAAAAGGCAAGCCTGTGGATATCGTTCTTCGCCAACGTGGTATTGCTGAGCGGATGATTGAGTCCTTCATGTTGATTGCTAATGAAACGGTTGCCGAGCACTTTAGCAAGTTGGATCTACCTTTCATCTATCGAATTCACGAGGAGCCCAAGGCTGAAAAAGTTCAGAAGTTTATTGATTACGCCTCTAGTTTTGGTTTACGAATTTATGGAACTGCCAGTGAGATTAGCCAAGAGGCTCTCCAAGACATCATGCGTGCTGTTGAGGGAGAACCCTATGCGGATGTATTGTCCATGATGCTTCTCCGTTCTATGCAACAGGCTCGCTATTCTGAGCACAATCACGGTCACTATGGACTAGCCGCTAACTATTACACTCACTTCACCAGTCCTATTCGCCGTTATCCAGACCTTCTAGTCCACCGTATGATTCGGGACTATGGTCGTTCTAAGGAAATAGCAGAGCATTTTGAACAAGTGATTCCAGAGATTGCAACCCAGTCTTCCAACCGTGAACGTCGTGCCATCGAGGCTGAGCGTGAAGTCGAAGCCATGAAAAAGGCTGAGTACATGGAAGAATATGTGGGTGAAGAGTACGACGCAGTTGTATCCAGCATCGTCAAATTCGGTCTCTTTGTTGAATTGCCAAATACAGTCGAAGGTTTGATTCACATTACCAATTTGTCTGAATTTTATCATTTCAACGAGCGAGATTTGACTCTCCGTGGAGAGAAATCAGGAACAACCTTCCGTGTGGGACAGCAAATTCGCATTCAAGTTGAAAGAGCCGATAAGATGACGGGAGAGATTGATTTCTCTTATATTCCAAGTGAGTTTGATGTCATCGAAAAAGGCTTGAAACAAGCTGGGCGCAAAGACAGAGGTCATGGTTCAAGTCGTCGTTCAGACAAGAAGGAAGACAAGAGAAAATCAGGACGCTCAAATGATAAGTACAAGCATTCACAAAAAGATAAAAAGAAAAAAGGCAAGAAACCTTTTTACAAAGAAGTAGCTAAGAAAGGAGCCAAGCATGGCAAAGGGCGAGGGAAAGGTCGTCGCACAAAATAAAAAGGCGCACCACGACTATACAATCGTTGATACGCTTGAAGCAGGAATGGTGCTGACAGGAACGGAAATCAAGAGCGTTCGAGCTGCTCGAATCAATCTCAAGGACGGCTTTGCCCAAGTAAAAAATGGGGAAGTCTGGCTGAGCAATGTTCATATCGCCCCTTACGAAGAGGGCAATATCTGGAACCAGGAACCAGAACGTCGTCGTAAACTTTTGCTCCATAAAAAACAAATTCAAAAATTGGAACAAGAGACCAAAGGGACAGGAATGACCCTTGTTCCCCTTAAAGTCTATATTAAAGATGGTTATGCTAAACTCCTTTTAGGACTTGCTAAAGGGAAACATGACTATGACAAACGGGAGTCTATCAAGCGTCGTGAACAAAACCGCGACATCGCGCGTGTGATGAAAGCTGTCAACCAGCGTTAAGAAGAGGAAGTAAAATGGAAAAATTAATTGCCTATAAACGGATGCCCTTGTGGAATAAACAAACCATGCCTGAAGCTGTTCAGCAAAAGCACAATACTAAAGTCGGCACTTGGGGAAAAATTACTGTGTTGAAAGGGGCTCTCAAGTTTATTGAGTTGACTGAAGATGGTGAGGTTCTAGCTGAACACCTCTTTGAGGCAGGGGCTGACAATCCCATGGCGCAACCGCAAGCCTGGCACCGAGTAGAGGCTGCAACAGACGATGTAGAGTGGTACTTGGAATTTTATTGTAAACCTGAGGATTATTTCCCTAAGAAATACCAGACTAATCCAGTCCATTCAGAGGTCCTAGAGGCTATGCAGACGGTGAAACCTGGAAGAGCCTTGGATTTGGGTTGTGGTCAGGGGCGTAACTCTCTCTTTCTCGCACAGAATGGTTTTGATGTGACAGCTGTGGATCAAAATGAATTGTCCCTTGAAATCTTGCAAAGCATTGTGGAACAAGAGGATCTAGACATGCCTGTCGGACTTTATGATATCAATTCTGCCAGTGTTAGCCAAGACTATGATTTTATCGTTTCAACAGTTGTTCTGATGTTCCTACAAGCGAACCGCATTCCAGCTATTATCCAAAATATGCAGGAGCACACCACGGTCGGTGGTTACAATCTTATCGTCTGTGCCATGGATACAGAGGATTATCCTTGCTCAATCAACTTCCCATTCACTTTTAAAGAAGGGGAGTTGGCGGACTACTACAAGGATTGGGAATTGATTAAGTACAATGAAAACCCAGGACATCTGCACCGTCGTGATGAAAATGGTAATCGCATTCAACTACGCTTTGCGACTATGCTAGCCAAGAAAATCAAGTAAATCAAATCTTTACAAGCGAATAGAAACCACTTTGCAAGGTTTCTATTCGTTTTTGTTTGCGTTGGTTGATTGGGACGAGCAGGATTTTATGCTATACTAGAAGTAGGAAATCAGAGCATTAGAACTGTATTGCTGATACTCTCAGCGCAAGAAAGTCTTTATGATGGAGGTGGTCGAATGACGAGTCTTTTGGTGGAATTATATGATCGGCATGTATTGGAAAAGAATGTCTACCAAGCCTTTATCAGTGATTGTGACGAGATTCTTTTTCTATCTTTGACAAAAATAAGTAATGAAGAGAAAGTTTCTCTCCGTCAGTTTATCATGGATGAGGTACCTCATATCCAACGAGTGACCTTTCGTCAGTTATCCTTAGAACAACTAGCGGACCAGTTAGATTATTGCCTAGCAGGTTACGACCAAGTCCTTCTCGATGTTTTTGGTGGGGATTCGCTACTAGCCTTATCCCTCTATCAATACGGCTTGGATCGCCATCTTCCCATCGTTGCCATGGATGTCGAGCGAGGAAAACAATACAAGTGGGTAGCCGGCCAGTTGGAAAAAGAAGACTTGGACATTCCAACCCTAAGCATCCAACAGTTGATAGCCTTGCGTGGTGGAAAAATGCTCAAATCAAAACGCCCTATCCACTCAGTTCAGCAAATTGCAGCCATCAAAAAACTAGCCAGCTCCGCCATTGCCAATCCTGCCCACTGGTATCAAGTGACCCAATTTTTCTCTCTAGCTAAGACCAATGACCTGCATACTGAGACAGAAAAGATACTGGAAAACAATGGCAGGTATTATCACTATCCAAAATCCCTTATTCCTTTACTTGTGGAAGCAGGGATGCTTTGTATTGAAAGCGAGGACAAGAAACGAGTAGCATACAGCTTTCCAAGTCAAGAAGCTCAAGTCTTTTGCCGCAATAAGGGACATATTTTAGAGGTATATCTCTATCTCTTGGCGCTTGAATCTCAGCTGTTTGATGAGTGCATGATAGGCGGTGAGATTGATTGGAATGGCATCTTTCCAGAGGCAGACAATGTCCAAAATGAGATTGATGTTATTCTAAGAAAGGGGCGCTCGATTACCTTTATCTCATGCAAGATGACAGATTTATCAGTTGAAGCCATCAACGAACTAGAAGTCTACGCCAATCATTTTGCTGGGGAGAGTTGCCTCAAGTTGATTGTTTGTACTGGAAAAATCAATCCAGCTTATGCCAATCGCTGCCAAGAATACGGCGTGCTGGTCATTAGAAGTGAGCAGATTCCCAATCTCATTCCCATGCTAAAAAAATATTCTAAGAGACAAAAAAGATAAGAAATAATATCATGAAAGGCTGGGATTCCAGTCTTTTTTTTCTTCTTTTTCGAATAAATGAGAAAAGGAGGTAGACCATGTTTGTAGCCAGAGATGCCAAGGGGAATTTGGTAAATGCCCTCGAAAAAGATGTGACCAAGCAAGCTTATACTTGTCCAGCCTGTGGAGGCGGACTACGGTTACGCCAAGGACAGAGTATTCGAACGCACTTTGCCCATGAAAGGTTAAGAGATTGCATCGCTATATTCGAGAATGAAAGTCCAGAACACTTGGGCAACAAAGAGGCCCTTTATCACTGGGCCAAGAAAGACTGTCAGGTTGCCCTAGAGTACGCTCTTCCCGAGATCCAGCAGATAGCGGATGTTCTTGTCAATGAGAAACTAGCTCTGGAGGTTCAGTGCAGCCCCTTGTCTCAAAAGCTTTTAGGTGATAGAAGCCAAGGATACCGTAGCCAAGGATATCAGGTTATCTGGCTACTGGGAGAAAAACTCTGGTTAAAAGAGCGATTAACACAATTGCAAAGGGGATTTCTCTATTATAGTCAAAATATGGGTTTCTATGCTTGGGAACTAGATCTCAAAAAGCAAGTTTTGAGACTGAAATATCTTCTGCATCAGGATCTACGTGGCAAGCTTCATTTTCAGGTCAAGGAATTTCCCTATGGCCAAGGAAATCTCTTGAAAATTCTACGATTTCCTTATCAAAAACAAAAACTGCCTCGTTTTGCAGTTGTGCAAGATTCCACTATTTGTCACTACATTCGCCAGCAGTTGTACTACCAAACGCCTTACTGGATGAAAAAACAGGCGGAGGCTTATCAACTAGGAGACAATCTATTAAACCGTCAACTGGACGACTGGTATCCCCAAGTCAGACCAATAGAAGCAGGAGATTTTTGTCAAATTGACCAAGATATAAGTAGCTATTATAAAGAATTTTTCGGTTACTATCAAAAAAATCCGAAAAATAATCGCCAAAAGCTCTATCCGCCAGCCTTTTATCACTTATATTTCTCGAAAAATGTGGTAAAATAAAAAGGATGGAGGAATCTTATGGTATTACAACGACATGAAATAAATGAAAAAGATACATGGGATCTTTCAACAATCTACCCAACAGACCAAGCTTGGGAAGAAGCCTTGAAAGATTTAACTGAAAAAGTACAAACAGCGTCCCAGTATGAGGGGCATCTCTTGGATAGCGCAGACAGTTTGCTTGAGATCACAGAATTCTCACTCGACTTGGAACGCCAAGTTGAAAAGCTTTATGTCTATGCGCATATGAAAAATGACCAGGACACGCGTGAAGCTAAGTATCAAGAGTACTATGCTAAGGCAATGACCCTATACAGTCAGTTAGAACAAGCCTTTTCATTCTATGAACCTGAGTTTATGGAGATTAGCCAAGAGCAGTATGCGGCCTTCCTAGAAGCTCAGCCAAAACTCCAAGTTTACAAGCACTTTTTTGACAAGCTCTTGCAAAAGAAAGACCATGTTCTTTCGCAACGTGAGGAAGAATTGCTTGCTGGAGCAGGAGAAATCTTTGGCGCTGCTAGTGAAACTTTTGCTATTTTGGACAACGCGGATATTAGCTTCCCATATGTCCTTGATGACGAAGGCAATGAAGTGCAACTCTCACACGGTACTTACATTCGCTTGATGGAGTCTAAAAACCGTGAAGTGCGTCGTGGTGCCTATGAAGCCCTTTATGCGACATATGAGCAATTCCAACACACTTATGCTAAGACTTTGCAGACAAATGTTAAGGTGCAAAACTACCGAGCAAAAGTTCGCAACTATAAGAGTGCTCGCCATGCAGCCCTCGCAGCCAACTTTGTTCCAGAAAGTGTCTACGACAATCTAGTTGCAGCAGTTCGCAAGCATTTGCCACTCTTGCATCGTTACCTTGAACTTCGTTCTAAAATCTTGGGGATTTCTGACCTCAAGATGTACGATGTCTACACACCACTTTCGTCAGTAGATTACAGCTTTACCTACGAAGAAGCCTTGAAAAAGGCAGAAGAAGCTTTGGCAGTTTTAGGTGACGACTACTTGAGCCGTGTCAAACGTGCCTTCAGCGAGCGTTGGATTGATGTCTATGAAAACCAAGGCAAGCGTTCTGGTGCCTACTCTGGTGGTTCTTACGATACCAATGCCTTCATGCTTCTCAACTGGCAGGACAATCTAGACAATCTCTTTACCCTTGTCCATGAAACAGGTCACAGTATGCACTCAAGCTATACTCGTGAAACCCAACCTTATGTTTACGGAGATTACTCTATCTTCTTGGCTGAGATTGCCTCAACGACTAACGAAAATATCTTGACAGAGAAATTGTTGGAAGAAGTGGAAGACGACGCAACGCGCTTTGCTATTCTCAATAACTTCCTAGATGGTTTCCGTGGAACAGTTTTCCGTCAAACTCAATTCGCTGAGTTTGAACACGCCATCCACCAAGCAGATCAAAATGGAGAAGTCTTGACCAGTGATTTCCTCAATAAACTCTACGCGGACTTGAACCAAGAGTACTACGGACTCAGCAGGGAAGACAATCCTCAGATCCAATACGAGTGGGCACGCATTCCACATTTCTACTATAACTACTATGTTTATCAGTATTCAACTGGTTTTGCAGCTGCTTCAGCCTTGGCTGAGAAGATTGTCCATGGTAGTCAAGAAGACCGTGACCGCTATATCGACTACCTCAAGGCAGGTAAGTCTGACTATCCGCTCAATGTCATGAGAAAAGCGGGAGTGGATATGGAAAAAGAAGACTATCTCAACGATGCCTTTGCAGTCTTTGAACGCCGCTTGAACGAGTTTGAAGCCCTTGTTGAAAAATTGGGACTAGCTTAAGATGGTAGAGTCTTATAGTAAAAACGCCAATCACAATATGCGACGTCCCGTCGTCAAGGAAGAAATCGTAGAACTCATGCGACAGCGTCAAAAGCAGGTGACAGGTTCCTTGAAAGAATTGGAGACCTTCGCTCGCAAGGAAAACATTCCCATCATTCCTCATGAAACGGTTGCTTATTTCCGTTTTCTAATGGAAACCATGCAACCTAAGAATATTTTGGAGATTGGAACGGCAATTGGCTTTTCTGCCCTCCTGATGGCGGAACATGCGCCAGATGCTAAGATTACAACCATTGACCGTAATCCTGAGATGATTGGCTTTGCCAAGGAAAACTTTGCTCAGTTTGACAGTCGTCAGCAAATCACTCTTTTAGAGGGAGATGCAGTCGATGTTTTATCAACTCTGACAGAAACTTATGACTTTGTCTTTATGGATTCGGCCAAGTCCAAGTATATCGTCTTTCTGCCTGAAATCCTTAAACATTTGGAAGTCGGTGGAGTAGTGGTCTTGGATGATATTTTCCAAGGAGGAGATGTTGCCAAGGACATCATGGAAGTTCGCCGTGGTCAACGCACCATTTATCGAGGTTTGCAAAGACTTTTCGACGCAACTTTGGACAATCCAGGTCTAACAGCAACTCTAGTTCCACTTGGGGACGGCATTCTCATGCTACGAAAGAATCTAGCAGAAGTAGAGCTTCCTGAGAGCGAATGATTTTCAGAAAAATTTAAGAAATTATAGTAAAATAGATAAGGTAACACTTACCGTAAAAGGAGTAAAAATGAAGAAAAAACTTATGGCAGGAGCCATCACACTTTTATCAGTAGCAACACTTGCAGCTTGTTCAAACAGTTCTGAAGGAAAAGATTTGATCAGCATGAAGGGCGATGTGATTACAGAGCATCAATTCTTTGAAGAAGTAAAGAACAATCCAACTGCACAACAAGTCTTGCTCAATATGACCATCCAAAAAGTATTTGAACAACAATATGGATCAGAAGTAACGGATAAAGATGTAGATGATGCTGTTGCTGAAGAACAAAAGAAATACGGCGATAGCTACAACAGCGTGCTTCAACGTGCAGGTATGACACCTGAGACTCGTAAAGCTCAAATCCGTACCAGCAAATTGGTTGAATTGGCAGTTAAGAAGGCTGCAGAGAGTGAGTTGACAGACGAAGCCTACCAAAAAGCTTTTGAGTCTTACACACCAGATGTAACAGCTCAAATCATCCGTTTGGATAATGAAGACAAGGCAAAAGAAGTACTTGAGAAAGCCAAAGCAGAAGGTGCAGATTTTGCTCAGTTGGCAAAAGACAACTCTAACGACGACAAAACAAAAGAAAATGGTGGAGAAATCACTTTTGACTCTGCTTCAACAGAACTTCCCGAACAAGTTAAGAAAGCAGCCTTTGCCTTGGATGTGAATGGGGTTTCTGATGTGATTACAGCTACTGGGACACAAGCCTACAGCAGTCAGTTCTACATCATCAAAGTAACGAAGAAAACAGAAAAATCTTCTAATATAGAGGATTACAAAGAAAAATTGAAGACCATTATCTTGACTCAAAAACAAAATGATTCAGCCTTTGTTCAAGGAGTAATTGGTAAAGAATTGCAAGCAGCAAACATCAAGGTTAAAGACCAATCATTCCAAAACATCTTCACCCAATACATCGGTGGTGGTGACTCAAGCTCAAGTAGCAGCTCTTCATCTAACTAAGAAAGCAAAAAACAAATCTCAAAAGAGATTTGTTTTTTTATACCTGATACTGGAAAATGAGTAAAATTCGAAGGATTAAAGGATAAGAGTTTTTTTCTTTCTGAAAAAGTGGTATAATAGCAATCAAAACTAGAAAATAAAACGGAATTGGGAACAGAAGCGTCTGTTCCTATTAGAGTGGTGAAATATGAAAATTAGTAAAAGGCACCTACTAAACTATTCCATTTTGATTCCTTACTTCCTTTTATCGATTTTGGGGCTGATTGTGGTATATTCGACAACGAGTGCAACCTTGATCGAAGAAGGAAAAAGCGCTTTTCAATTGGTGCGAAACCAAGGGATCTTCTGGATAGCTAGTTTGATTCTGATTGCCTTAATCTATAAATTAAAATTAGGTTTCCTAAGAAACGGACGTCTCATCTTTATCGTAATGATTGTGGAGATGGTTCTTTTAGCTCTTGCACGACTGGTCGGAACACCTGTCAATGGAGCATACGGATGGATTTCTGTAGGACCTGTAACGATTCAGCCTGCAGAGTACCTTAAGATTATCATCATCTGGTACCTGGCACATCGATTTTCAAAACAACAAGATGAGATTGCGGTTTATGACTTCCAGGTTTTGACACAGAATCAGTGGCTACCTCGAGCTTTTAACGACTGGCGTTTTGTTCTGCTGGTTCTGATTGGTAGCTTGGGAATTTTCCCAGATTTGGGAAATGCGACCATCTTGGTCTTGGTGGCGCTCATCATGTATACCGTAAGTGGGATCGCCTATCGTTGGTTCTCGACCATTCTGGCTCTCTTGGCAGGGAGCTCAATGTTAGTCTTGTCTGTCATTCGCTTTGTTGGGGTTGAAAAGTTCTCTCAAATTCCTGTATTTGGTTACGTTGCTAAACGTTTTAGTGCCTTCTTTAATCCCTTTAATGACTTGGCGGGTGCAGGACACCAGCTCGCAAATTCCTACTATGCAATGGTAAATGGAGGCTGGTTCGGACTGGGACTAGGGAATTCCATCGAGAAGCGTGGTTATCTGCCAGAAGCCCATACGGATTTTGTCTTTTCGATTGTCATCGAGGAGTTTGGATTCGTTGGAGCCAGTATGATTTTGGCTTTACTCTTCTTCTTGATTTTGCGAATCATCTTGGTTGGTATTCGAGCAAAGGATCCCTTTAACTCCATGGTTGCTATTGGTGTCGGAGGAATGATCCTTGTTCAGGTCTTTGTCAATATTGGTGGGATTTCAGGGTTGATTCCTTCTACAGGGGTAACCTTCCCCTTCCTTTCACAAGGTGGGAACAGTCTATTGGTATTATCCGTGGCCATCGCGCTTGTACTGAACATTGATGCAAGTGAAAAACGTGCCAAACTTATCAGAGAATACGAGAATCAAACCGATGAAAATCTGTAAGGATTGAATGGAAAGGAAAGTATATGTCTCTTCAAAAATTAGAAAACTATAGTAATAAAGCAGTCGTCCAAGAAGAAGTCTTGATTCTGACTGAGCTATTAGAAGATATCACAAAAAATATGCTGGCGCCAGAAACCTTTGAAAAGATTATCCAGTTGAAGGAATTATCAACTAGCGAGAATTATCAAGGGTTAAATGACCTAGTGACCAGTCTTTCGAATGAAGAAATGATTTACATTTCACGCTATTTCTCTATCCTTCCACTTTTGATTAATATCTCTGAGGATGTGGATTTGGCCTATGAAATCAATCACCAAAATAATGTGGACCAAGACTATCTAGGGAAACTATCTACAACGATTAAGATGGTAGCTGAAAAAGAAAATGCAGCCGAAATTTTAGAAAAGTTAAATGTCGTTCCTGTCTTGACCGCCCATCCAACGCAAGTACAACGCAAGAGTATGCTGGATTTGACCAACCATATCCATACGCTTTTGCGCAAGTACCGTGATGTCAAACTCGGTTTGATTAATAAAGAAAAATGGCACACGGATCTCCGTCGTTATATTGAAATTATCATGCAAACGGACATGATTCGTGAGAAGAAATTGAAAGTAACCAACGAAATCACCAACGTGATGGAGTATTACCAAAGTTCTTTCCTGAATGCTGTTCCGCGTTTAACGGCTGAGTATAAAAAATTGGCTAAAGAACAAGGTATCGAGCTCCAACATCCAAAACCAATTACTATGGGGATGTGGATCGGAGGAGACCGTGATGGAAATCCTTTCGTAACAGCGGAAACTCTTAACAAATCAGCCTTGACTCAGTGCGAAGTCATCATGAACTACTATGATGAAAAGATTTATAATCTTTATCGTGAATTTTCACTGTCAACCAGCATCGTGAATGTCAGCGACAAGGTTCGTGAGATGGCGCTGAAGTCACAAGATAACTCCATTTATCGCGAAAAAGAACTCTATCGTCGTGCCCTCTTTGACGTCCAAGCTAAGATGCAGGCAACCAAGGCTTATCTCATTGAAGACAAGGACCTTCAACCTAGATATGCCACTGCAGATGAATTTTATCAAGATTTGTTGGCCATTCGCGACTCTCTCCTTGAGAACAAAGGAAAATACCTGATTTCAGGAGAATTTGTCGAGTTGATGCAAGCTGTCGAAATTTTTGGTTTCTACCTTGCTTCTATTGATATGCGCCAGGATTCTAGTGTTCACGAAGCCTGTGTGGCTGAATTGCTAGCATCAGCTGGTATTAACGACCATTATAGCGACCTTTCTGAAGACGAAAAATGTACCCTCCTCTTAAAAGAGTTGGAAGAAGACCCTCGTATCCTCTCAGCGACTCATGCTGAAAAGTCAGAACTGCTTGAAAAAGAACTCTCTATCTTTAAAGCTGCGCGCAAGTTGAAGGATAAACTGGGTGAAAATGTTATTCGTCAAACCATCATTTCGCACGCAACCAGTGTATCCGATATGTTAGAGCTAGCCATTATGCTTAAGGAAGTCGGCTTGGTGGATGCCCAAAAAGCCCGCGTTCAGATTGTTCCTCTCTTTGAAACGATTGAAGATTTGGATCACTCAGAAGAAACCATGAGAAGATATTTCTCTCTTCCTTTGGCTAAAAAATGGATTGCTTCAAAAGACAACTACCAAGAAATCATGCTTGGCTACTCTGATAGTAACAAAGACGGTGGTTACCTATCCTCATGTTGGACTCTCTATAAAGCGCAACAACAACTGACTGCTATTGGGGATGAATTTGGCGTTAAGGTTACTTTCTTCCATGGTCGTGGTGGTACTGTGGGTCGTGGTGGTGGACCAACTTATGAAGCCATCACATCTCAACCGCTCAAGTCTATTAAGGACCGTATCCGTCTGACTGAGCAAGGAGAAGTCATTGGAAATAAATACGGTAACAAAGATGCTGCTTATTACAACCTTGAAATGTTGGTTTCTGCAGCCATTAACCGTATGATTACCAAGAAGAAGAGTGATACCAATACGTCAAATCGTTACGAAGCCATCATGGATCAAGTAGTAGACCGTAGTTATGATATCTACCGTGATTTGGTCTTTGGAAATGAACATTTCTATGACTATTTCTTTGAATCAAGTCCAATCAAGGCTATTTCCAGCTTCAATATCGGTTCGCGTCCAGCAGCTCGTAAGACCATCACTGAAATCGGTGGTTTGCGTGCTATCCCTTGGGTTTTCTCATGGTCACAAAGCCGTGTCATGTTCCCTGGATGGTACGGAGTTGGATCAAGCTTTAAAGAGTTTATAGATCAAGATCCGAAGAATATCGAGTTTCTTCGAGATATGTACCAAAACTGGCCTTTCTTCCAATCTTTGCTTTCCAATGTAGACATGGTCTTGTCTAAGTCTAATATGAACATTGCTTTTGAATATGCCAAGCTCTGTGAAGACGAAGAAGTACAAGCTATCTACTACACTATTTTAGATGAATGGCAGTTGACTAAGGACGTTATTTTAGCTATCGAAGGTTATGACGAACTCTTGGCAGAAAACTCTTACCTAAAAGACAGTCTAAACTATCGTATGCCTTACTTTAATATCCTGAACTACATCCAGTTGGAGTTGATCAAACGTCAACGTCGCGGCGAATTGTCGGCTGACGAAGAAAAACTGATTCATACAACTATCAACGGAATTGCAACTGGTTTGCGTAATTCAGGCTGATATTCTACAAACTTCCTCTTTTATAAAGGGGAAGTTTTTGAATTGTTTAAAAAATTCTAAAAATAAGCTTGACAAGTAGTTGAAAAATGATATAATTTAAACATTCAGAAAGTAATCATACTCATTTTTTAGAGAGTCTGTGGTTGGTGAAAGCAGATAGATGAAAGTGATGAAATTGGGCTGAATGTACTTAAGAATTTGAAATCATAAAAATTCGGTGAGCACACCTTACAGTGCAACTCGTTATTGCGAGAAAGAGCGATAGGGATATTCCCTATAATTGAGGTGGCACCGCGCATCGACGTCCTCACACAAGTTTTTTGTGTGAGGACTTTTTCTATGAGGAGGAAAGATATTGGAATTTAAACGATGGCATCGCTTGATGATGTGATTTAAAAAATTAAGGTAAAAGAATTAAGGAGAAAGAAAAATGAAAAATAAACGTTTGATTGGAATTGTCGCTGGATTAGCAGTATTGGTGGTGGCTAGCTTGATTTATTCATCAATGAACAAGCCAGCAGCTAAGGAAGAGCAAAAGGTTGCTAAGGTTGGTGTCCTTCAATTTGTTAGTCACCCATCCTTGGACTTGATTTACCAAGGAATTCAAGATGGACTAGCTGAAGAAGGCTATAAGGACGACCAAGTAAAAATCGACTTTATGAACTCTGAAGGCGATCAGAGCAAGGTTGCAACCATGAGTAAACAATTGGTAGCAAATGGAAACGATGTAGTTGTTGGGATTGCAACACCAGCAGCTCAAGGACTTGCAAGTGCTACTAAAGATCTACCAGTTATCATGGCTGCTATTACAGACCCAATCGGTGCTAACTTGGTCAAAGATTTGAAAAAACCAGGTGGCAACATAACAGGGGTATCAGACCACAACCCTGCTGAACAGCAAGTGGAATTGATTAAAGCTTTGACACCAAATGTCAAAACAATCGGCGCTCTTTACTCAAGTAGCGAAGATAACTCAAAAACACAGGTAGAAGAATTCAAGGCTTATGCTGAAAAAGCAGGTTTGACAGTCGAAACATTTGCTGTTCCATCAACAAATGAAATTGCTTCAACAGTTAATGTCATGACAAGTAAGGTCGATGCGATTTGGGTTCCAATTGACAACACCATTGCATCAGCATTCTCAACAGTTGTTTCAAGCAACCAAACAGCTAAAAAGCCAATCTACCCAAGTGCTACTGCCATGGTAGAAGCAGGTGGATTAGCATCTGTAGTAGTTGACCAACACGATCTTGGAGTGGCTACTGGTAAAATGATTGCCAAAGTTTTGAAAGGTGAAAAACCAGCTGATACGCCAGTTAATGTCTTTTCAACTGGTAAGTCAGTGATTAACAAAAAACTAGCGCAGGAACTTGGTATCACCATTCCTGAGTCCGTTCTAAAAGAAGCAGGACAAGTGATTGAATAAAGATAAAGGAGGAGCTGGACACATCTCCTCCCATTTTTACTAAAGAAAGAAATGAGTGAAAGATTATGATAGTATCCATTATTTCTCAGGGGATGGTCTGGGCGATTTTAGGTTTGGGAATCTTTATGACTTTTCGAATTTTGAATTTCCCTGATATGACTACTGAAGGTTCTTTTCCTCTTGGGGGAGCAGTAGCTGTAACCTTGATAACACAGGGAGTCAATCCGTTTTTAGCGACCTTAGCTGCAGTAGGAGCGGGCTGTCTAGCTGGAATGGCGACAGGTCTCTTATATACCAAAGGAAAAATCCCAACTCTCTTATCAGGGATTTTAGTCATGACTTCCTGCCATTCCATCATGCTCATGATTATGGGGCGTGCCAATCTGGGGCTTCTTGGAACCAAGCAAATTCAGGATTTCTTGCCTTTCGATTCAGACCTTAACCAACTCCTGACTGGATTAATCTTTGTAGCTCTTGTTATTGGTCTCATGCTCTTTTTCCTTGATACCAAACTAGGTCAGGCCTACATCGCTACAGGTGACAATCCTGATATGGCTCGTAGCTTTGGTATCAATACGGGACGTATGGAACTCATGGGTTTGGTTCTCTCAAATGGGATTATCGCGCTTGCAGGGGCCTTAATTGCTCAACAAGAAGGATACGCGGATGTTTCTCGAGGAATTGGCGTGATTGTCGTAGGGCTTGCTAGCTTGATTATTGGTGAGGTTTTGTTCAAGAGTTTGACCCTGGCAGAGCGACTCATGACCATCGTCGTAGGGTCTATTGCTTATCAATTCCTCGTTTGGGGAGTGATTGCTCTTGGGTTTAATACAAGTTATCTTCGTTTGTACAGCGCCTTGATTTTGGCAGTTTGCCTCATGATTCCAACCTTCAAAAGCAAATACCTGAAAGGAGTCAAGTTTAGCAAATGACAGCAATTGTAGAATTAAAAAATGCTACCAAGGTCATCACAAATGGCTTTGACGAGGAAAAAATCATTCTGAATGATGTTTCTCTTGAAATTTTCGAACATGATTTCATTACCATCCTAGGGGGAAATGGAGCTGGGAAGTCAACGCTTTTTAACACGATTGCAGGTACCTTACCTTTAACAAGTGGGAGTATCCGTATCATGGGCGAGGATGTGACGCATTTTTCACCTGAAAAGCGGGCTAAGTACTTGTCTCGTGTCTTTCAGGATCCTAAGATGGGGACGGCTCCCCGTATGACGGTGGCGGAAAATCTCTTGATTGCCAAGTTTCGTGGTGAGAAGAGAGGACTCCTTCCTAGAAGACTTTCAAGCCATCGGGAAGAGTTTCAGACAACCATTGAAAAAGTGGGAAATGGTCTTGAAAAACATCTCGACACTCCGATTGAGTTTCTTTCAGGTGGTCAACGTCAGGCCTTGAGTCTCTTGATGGCAACCTTGAAGCGACCAGAGTTGCTCTTGTTGGATGAACACACAGCAGCTCTCGACCCAAAGACCAGTGTTGCTTTGATGGAGTTAACAGATGACTTTGTTAGCAAGGATCATCTAACAGCCTTGATGATTACCCACCATATGGAAGATGCACTGAAGTATGGCAATCGTCTGATAGTCATGAAGGAGGGTCGTATCATCCAAGACCTCAATAAAGAAGAAAAAGCCAAGATGAAAATTTCAGACTACTATCAATTATTTGAATAGATGAGCCTGTATTTCATCAAAAAATAGTGAGGATTAACTTAGAAACATGAAAGTGTTTCTGAGTTTTTTATCTCCTCTTTCTATCTAGAAAAATAAGGCAAAGAGAATTACGGAAAGCGTATGAAATGGTTTACTTTTTTTCAGAAATAAGCTATACTAGTTTACGTGAAACTATGATAAGATGGAGGTATTGTGTATGGTTGACAAGCAAGTCATTGAAGAAATCAAAAACAATGCCAACATTGTGGAAGTCATAGGTGATGTGATTTCTTTACAGAAGGCTGGACGGAACTATTTAGGGCTCTGTCCTTTTCATGGTGAAAAGACCCCCTCTTTCAACGTTGTGGAAGACAAGCAGTTTTATCACTGTTTTGGCTGTGGGCGCTCAGGAGATGTCTTTAAGTTCATCGAAGAATACCAAGGCGTGTCCTTCATGGAAGCCGTTCAGCTCTTAGGAGAGCGCGTCGGTATTCAACTAGCTATGCCTGTTCAGTCTCGTCCCCAACAAGCTTCCCCTCATCAAGCTCTATATGATATGCATGAAGAAGCTGCCCGTTTTTACCATGCCATCCTCATGACGACAAAGATGGGAGAAGAAGCAAGGGCTTATCTCTACAAACGCGGATTGACAGACGATGTTCTGAAGCACTTCCAGATTGGACTGGCTCCAGCAGAGAGAACTTATCTCTATCAACGTTTGGCTGACAAGTTTGAGGAAAAGGATTTATTGGATTCGGGCTTGTTTTATCTGTCAGATGGTAATCAATTTTATGATACTTTTTTTGGACGGATCATCTTTCCTTTGACTAATGACAAGGGGCAGGTTATTGCATTTTCAGGTCGTATCTGGCAAGAAACGGACAGTCAGACTGCCAAATATAAAAATAGTCGCTCGACTGCAATTTTTAACAAGAGTTACGAATTGTATCATTTGGACAAGGCAAAAAAGGGAACAGGTAAGATTACAGAGCTCTATCTGATGGAAGGCTTCATGGATGTGATCGCAGCCTACCGTGCTGGTATAGAAAATGCTGTGGCTTCCATGGGAACAGCCTTAAGCAAGGAGCATGTTGATCACCTCAAACGCTTTACCAAAAAGATAGTTCTCAGCTATGATGGTGACAAGGCAGGGCAGGCAGCAACAGCCAAGGCTCTAGAGGAATTAAAAGACTTCTCAGTGGAGGTTGTTCGAGTACCTGATGCCATGGACCCAGATGAGTATTTGCAAAAGAATTCTCCTGAAGATCTGGCTTACCTTTTAACCAAGACTCGGATCAGTCCTATAGAGTTCTATATTCACCAGCTCAAGCCAGAAAATAGTGATAACTTGCAGGCGCAAATCGAGTTCATTGAAAAGATTGCACCCCTAATCGCCAAAGAAAAGTCTATCACTGCCCAGAATTCTTATATCCACATTCTGGCGGATAATCTACCTTCGTTTGATTACCAGCAGGTGGAACAGATAGTAAATGAAAGTCGCATTGTTCAGAGGCAGGAAAGAGTCAAAGAGGAGCAACCTCCAGCAGCGATTAGTTTACCTGTAACGCGGCAACTGACAGCAGTCATGAGAGCAGAGGCTCATCTCCTCTATAGGATGGCTGAGAATCCAGTTGTTCTAAATGACTACCGATTAAGAGAAGATTTTTTCTTTGATACCCCAGAATTTCAGATTCTTTACGAATTATTAAGTGAGCAGGGAGAAATCGGCTCAGAGGAGCTTTCTCATCAGACGCCTGAGGTTGAAAATGCTTGGTACCACGTGCTTAGCTTGGATTTGCCAGTTGAGATATCGCCTCAAGAGCTAGCGGAAGTCGAAGCGACTCGAAACCGTGCCCTCCTCAGCAAGGACAACTTAAGAATTAAAAAGAAAGTGCAGGAAGCTAGCCATGTAGGAGATACAGACACAGCCTTGGAAGAATTGCAACGATTGATTTCCCAAAAGAGAAGAATGGAGTAATAATGGCAACAAAACAAAAAGAAGTAACCACATTTGATGTGCAAGTAGCAGACTTTATCCGTAACCACAAAAAAACAGGAACAGCAACAGATGATGAAATCAATTCAAGTCTGGTTATTCCTTTCACCCTCGATGCAGACGGCATTGAAGACCTTTTGCAACGGATTCAGGATGCTGGCATTTCTATCACAGACAACGAAGGAAATCCAAGTGCACGTGTGCTTAGTACAGAAGAAGAGCCTGAACTTAGTGATGAGGACTTGATTGGCTCAACCTCTGCCAAGGTTAATGACCCTGTCCGTATGTATTTGAAGGAAATTGGGGTTGTTCCTCTCTTGACCAATGAAGAAGAAAAAGAATTGGCTTTAGCTGTTGAAGCTGGTGATATCGAAGCCAAACAGCGTCTTGCAGAAGCCAACCTTCGTTTGGTAGTTTCGATTGCGAAGCGATACGTAGGTCGTGGTATGCAGTTTCTTGATTTGATTCAAGAAGGAAACATGGGCTTGATGAAAGCCGTGGACAAATTTGACTATTCAAAAGGTTTTAAGTTTTCTACCTATGCAACTTGGTGGATTCGTCAGGCAATCACTCGTGCCATCGCTGATCAGGCTCGTACCATTCGTATCCCTGTTCACATGGTTGAAACGATTAACAAGCTTGTTCGTGAACAACGTAATCTTCTTCAAGAATTGGGCCAAGATCCAACTCCTGAACAAATCGCTGAGCGTATGGATATGACACCTGACAAGGTCCGTGAAATCTTGAAAATCGCCCAAGAGCCTGTATCACTTGAAACACCGATTGGTGAAGAGGACGACAGCCATCTTGGGGACTTTATCGAAGACGAAGTGATTGAAAATCCAGTAGACTACACAACTCGAATCGTTTTGCGTGAGCAGTTGGATGAAGTCTTGGATACTCTTACAGACCGTGAAGAAAACGTTCTGCGTCTTCGTTTCGGTTTGGACGATGGGAAAATGCGTACTCTTGAAGATGTTGGTAAAGTCTTTAACGTGACTCGTGAGCGTATCCGTCAGATTGAGGCCAAGGCTTTGAGAAAATTGCGTCAACCAAGTCGCAGCAAACCCCTTCGTGATTTTATTGAAGACTAAGAGTGAGGAATAACATGGCTTATACAGAAGAGCAAATCGAAACGATCAAAACACGCATTTTAAATGCTTTGGAAGAAGTCATCGACCCTGAGTTGGGGATTGATATTGTCAACCTAGGTTTAATTTATGAAATTCGTTTTGATGGTGAAACAGGTCACACTGAAATTGATATGACCTTGACAACTATGGGCTGCCCACTGGCTGACCTTTTGACAGACCAGATACACGATGCGATGACAGATG
Source organism: Streptococcus sp. HMSC072D07 (assembly GCF_001814835.1). Lineage (GTDB taxonomy): Bacteria > Bacillota > Bacilli > Lactobacillales > Streptococcaceae > Streptococcus. Next base: position 71,549 of record NZ_KV818036.1, on the reverse strand, counting down.
TGCCTGAGGTAACCAATACCGAAGTTAAATTGGTCTGGTATCCAGCTTGGACAGTTGAAAAAATGAGCCGATACGCGCGTATCGCCCTAGGAATTAAATAAAGACTAAGAATAATGCGAGAGACGATTGGAAAATAGGGTGAATTTATCCTTTTTCCTATGGTCTCTTCTTTCTTTTGCTGATTTTCTAGAAATAAAATGGTATAATGAAAGGTATGGAAAACGAAAAATTGCGTATTAATATGCTGAGTTCAAGTGAAAAAGTAGCTGGTCAAGGAGTGTCAGGAGCATATAGAGAATTGGTTAGTCTCCTTCACCGTGATGCCAAAGACCAGTTGATTGTTACAGAGAATCTTCCTGTTGAGGCAGATGTAACTCACTTTCATACCATTGATTTCCCTTATTATTTATCTACTTTCCAAAAGAAACGCTCTGGGAGAAAAATTGGCTATGTGCATTTTTTGCCTGATACGCTTGAGGGGAGTTTAAAGATTCCATTTTTCCTAAAAGGAATTGTCAAACGCTATGTTTTTTCCTTTTACAACCGAATGGAACACTTGGTGGTGGTCAATCCCATGTTTATCGAGGATTTGGTGGCTGCTGGTATTCCGCGTGAAAAAGTAACTTACATTCCAAACTTTGTAAACAAAGAAAAATGGCATCCATTACCAGCTGAACAGGTTGCACAACTCCGGAAGGAAATGGATCTTGCGGAAGATCAGTTTGTCGTAATCGGTGCGGGTCAGGTTCAGAAACGTAAAGGAATTGATGATTTTATCCGTCTTGCTGAGGAATTGCCAGAAATTACCTTTATCTGGGCAGGTGGTTTTTCATTTGGTGGGATGACAGATGGTTATGAACGCTACAAGAAGATAATGGACAATCCACCCAAAAATCTTATTTTCCCTGGAATTGTGTCACCGGAACGGATGCGGGAACTTTACGCTATGGCGGATCTATTCTTGCTACCAAGTTACAATGAATTATTCCCTATGACTATCTTAGAGGCCGCTAGTTGCGAGGCTCCTATTATGTTAAGAGATTTGGATCTGTATAAGGTTATTCTTGATGGGAATTATCGTGCTACAAGTGATGTTTCCGAGATGAGAGAAGCAATCCTAGAATACAAGAATGACCCTGAAGCCTTAAAGGACTTGAAAGAAAAAGCTCGTGAGATTTCCAAAGAGTACTCTGAGGAGCATTTGTTGGAAATCTGGTTAAAATTTTATCGAGAACAGGCTGCTTTGGGCAAAAAGTGAGGTAATTTATGCGAATTGGTTTATTTACAGACACCTATTTCCCTCAAGTTTCCGGGGTTGCGACTAGTATACGGACCTTGAAAACTGAGCTTGAAAAGCAAGGACATGCAGTTTTTATCTTTACAACGACTGATAAAGACGTGAACCGATACGAGGATTGGCAAATTATTCGCATTCCGAGTGTCCCTTTCTTTGCGTTTAAGGATCGACGATTTGCCTACCGAGGTTTTACAAAGGCGCTTGAAATTGCCAAGCAGTATCAACTCGATATCATTCATACCCAGACAGAATTTTCTCTTGGTTTGTTAGGGATTTGGATTGCGAGAGAATTGAAAATTCCAGTTATTCATACCTACCATACCCAGTATGAAGACTATGTGCATTACATTGCTAAGGGCATGCTAATTCGTCCGAGTATGGTAAAATATTTGGTGCGAGGCTTTCTTCATGATGTAGATGGCGTAATTTGCCCTAGTGAGATTGTTCGTGACCTTTTATCGAAATACAAAGTTAAGGTTGAAAAGCGTGTCATCCCAACTGGAATTGAGCTGGCTAAGTTTGAACGACCTGAGATCAAAGAGGAAAACTTGCAAGAACTTCGTTCGAAGTTAGGTATTCAGGAAGGCGAGAAAATGTTGCTGAGTCTTTCTCGTATCTCCTTTGAGAAGAATATCCAAGCAGTCTTAGCTGCCTTTGCGCAGGTTTTGAAAGAAGAAGACAAGGTGAAGTTGGTTGTTGCTGGGGACGGACCTTATCTGGACAGTCTGAAAGAACAAGCAGGGAAATTAAACATACAAAAACATGTGATTTTTACAGGTATGATTGCTCCAAGTGAGACAGCCTTGTACTATAAAGCAGCTGATTTCTTTATTTCAGCATCTACGAGTGAAACTCAGGGTTTAACCTATCTAGAAAGTCTAGCCAGTGGAACGCCTGTTATCGCTCATGGCAATCCCTATCTTGAAAATCTGATCAATGATAAAATGTTTGGGACCCTCTACTATGGAGAACGAGAGCTTGCGGGCGCTATCCTTGAAGCATTGATCGCTACTCCTGATATGACTGAACAAAAGTTGGCGGATAAGTTGTACGATATTTCGGCTGAGAATTTTGGGAAACGAGTTCATGAGTTTTACCTTGATGCTATTATCTCAAATAACTTTGAACATGAGTTACATGATGGACAGCCTGTCACTCAGCGCTTCTTAAAAACGATTCTCTATCTACCTCAACAGGCTGTTACAAGCCCAGTAAAAGAATCCAAGCGTATTTTAAGAGCGTCTCGAAAACAATTGTCTAGCATCAGAGATTATTGGAGAGACGAATTCAAATAATAGAATAAGAGGAAGAAAAAATGAAAAAACTAATGAGAAGTGGCAAAGATCAGAAAATTGGAGGCGTTTGCGCAGGAGTGGCCCACTATTTTGATATTGATCCGACGATTGTCCGTGTGATTTGGGGAGTTCTAGCCTTTTGTTATGGAGCAGGGGTTCTGGCTTACTTGATTTTGTGGGCAATTGCACCTGTTTCTACAGAATATTAAATTAGAATTATATAGAAAAAGGAGAAGTTATGGCTTTTGGAGATAACGGAAAACGTAAAAAAACTTTGTTTGAAAAGGTGACACTTGTTGTCGTGCTCATCATGTTGTTTGTAACCCTTGCTGGTATCTTTGCAACTGCGCTTGGAGCTTTTAGTAGATTTTAAGCAAGCTACGAGGATAGAAACAATAACTAATGACTGGGTTCTCCCCAGCCTTTTTAAAGTGAGAAGAAAATATGAGTATGTTTTTAGATACAGCCAAGATTAAGGTCAAGGCTGGTAATGGTGGCGACGGCATGGTTGCCTTTCGCCGTGAAAAATATGTCCCTAATGGCGGTCCTTGGGGTGGTGATGGTGGACGTGGAGGTAATGTTGTTTTCGTGGTAGACGAAGGCTTACGTACCTTGATGGATTTCCGTTATAACCGTCATTTCAAGGCTGATTCTGGTGAAAAAGGGATGACCAAAGGAATGCACGGACGTGGTGCAGAAGATCTTCGTGTTCGCGTACCACAGGGGACTACTGTACGTGATGCGGAAACAGGAAAAGTCATTACAGACTTGATTGAACATGGTCAGGAATTTATCGTGGCTCATGGCGGTCGAGGTGGTCGTGGAAATATCCGTTTTGCCACTCCCAAAAATCCTGCACCTGAAATCTCTGAGAATGGAGAGCCGGGTCAGGAACGTGAGTTGCAACTGGAATTGAAGATTCTAGCAGATGTTGGTCTAGTTGGTTTTCCATCAGTTGGGAAGTCAACTTTACTCAGTGTCATCACTTCAGCTAAACCTAAAATCGGTGCTTACCACTTTACGACCATTGTCCCTAATCTAGGTATGGTTCGTACGCAGTCAGGTGAATCTTTTGCAGTAGCAGATCTTCCAGGTTTGATTGAAGGGGCTAGTCAAGGGGTTGGTCTTGGAACCCAGTTTCTCCGTCATATTGAACGTACACGAGTTATCCTCCATGTCATCGATATGTCAGCTAGCGAAGGACGTGATCCTTATGAGGATTACCTTGCTATCAATAAGGAATTAGAATCCTATAACCTTCGTCTCATGGAACGTCCACAGATTATCGTGGCCAACAAGATGGATATGCCTGAAAGTCAGGAAAATCTTAAAACTTTCAAGGAAAAGTTAGCAGCAAACTACGACGAGTTTGAGGAACTTCCAGCCATCTTCCCAATTTCTGGATTGACCAAGCAAGGCTTGGCGACTCTTTTGGACGCGACAGCCGAGTTGTTAGACAAGACTCCAGAATTCCCAATTTATGATGAATCCGATATGGAAGAAGAGGCTTACTATGGCTTTGACGAGGAAGAAAAAGCCTTTGAGATTAGTCGTGATGATGATGCGACATGGGTACTTTCTGGTGAAAAACTCATGAAACTCTTTAACATGACCAACTTTGACCGTGACGAATCGATCATGAAGTTTGCTCGCCAGCTTCGTGGTATGGGAGTTGACGAAGCCCTTCGTGCGCGTGGAGCTAAAGATGGCGATTTGGTCCGAATTGGTAAATTTGAATTTGAATTTGTAGACTAGGAGATTGATATGGGAGATAAACCGATATCATTCCGAGATGCAGATGGAAATTTTGTTTCTGCAGCAGATGTGTGGAATGAAAAGAAACTAGAAGAATTGTTTAATCGTCTCAATCCAAAACGTGCTCTTAGATTGGCACGTACAAAGAAAGAAGAAACACAGTCAAAGAAATAAAAAATTCCCGTGATCTTTTGATCACGGGATTTGTTTTATTCACTAAAGAAAAATGGTGGCGCATATTTTTTAAGACTTTCAAAACAAGCTTGCGCTTTTGTAGCATCTTCACAAATAATCATGCAGACATCGTCTCCACAAAGGGTTGCAACGATATCTGGAAAGGCCAAGGAATCAATTACAGATCCAAACGATTGGGCTAAACCGGGTAAAGTTTTCAAAATAACTTGGTGTTGCACAGGACGCAACATAACAAGAGCGTCTTCCATATAATTTTCAAGACGTTTTTCCCACTTGGAGATAGAACCTGTATTCAGCACATAATAAGAATTATCTTCTTCGCGCACTTTTGAAAGGTTCATGGTTTTGATATCGCGTGATAAGGTAGCCTGAGTAACTTGGATATCATTTTCCGCTAATAAGGCTTGTAATTCAGCTTGAGTATGGATTTTGTTTTTTGAAACGAGGGCGCGGATAAGTTGGTGTCTGTGTTCTGATTTGTTCATAAAGTAAGTACTCCTTTTACAAGGTACAGTAGCGTGGACTGAACGCAAACGTCAGTCAGGTGGTAGGCGGTATTGTCACGTATGATGATGTCAAAGTCAGTAGGATAAAGAACTAGACGGAGAGAATCTCCTTCTTTTAACTTGTCACTAGTTTCGCGCAGATAAACTGGGTAGCAATCGGTTTATCTACATTGATGTTCTTTAATGACAGTGAATCATTCAATTTAGGTAGCATTTTGTCACGGCTTGTTGTGAATTTCCTATAAATGTCAATTCACAGAGATTTTCAACATGCTGTCTAGTAGCGTATATGAGAAATGGTGACACATGTTGGTTAGGGGTGTTAGTATCTTTTGTCCAAGTTCCATCTAGGAGCTTCTAAAAAATCTTATTTGAACTGAATTTGATACAAAGTTTATGTTTGATTCGACTGTTCAAGTGGAAAACTTTGATTATAGGAAGTTCAATGGTCAAATTCATGGACTTTTCCTTTGAATACTTCCATATTGAAAGTCTGGTACATTATACCTTTTGACAAGGTAGGATAAGACTAGACTGTGCTAAATCAACAGTCAACTGATAGTCTGTATTATCTCGAATTGTAATCTCAAAGTCTGTTGTGTAGAGAACCAAACGGAGAGTATCTCCTTCTTTAAGTTTGTAGATAGTTGGTTGAAGCTCTAGCTTGAAGTCCATCCATTCATTTGATTGGATTTCTTCAATCGTCAAGAGATTGGTTCGATTTTGAAGATTAAGGTAGCCTTTGGTGAGGACACGTTGGGCACTTGGGTTGAATGGTAGTTCACAGAGATTTTCTAACATATGGTAACGACCATTATCAATGGTTCTAGCACTTAAAATAGCTGGATAAGGCTGTAGATATTTCTTTTGTCCAAGTTCTAACAGTTGGGCTGATAATAGGCCCTTGTTCGTACTCGATTTGACACGAAGTTTCAGCTCCACTCGCCCATTTAAGTGAATGTCTTGACTTACTGGAAGGTCAATGGTGATCTGATTAGCTTTTCCTTGGTAAAGTTCAGTGTTAAAGGTCTGGTAAGTCTTGCCATAACGCTCAAAATCTTTTTGATCATAATGGTTTTGAATCACTTTTTCCTCATTACCAAGAGAGAAGGTATGCAGTTCATCCTGTTTGCCAAAGTCATCAAGACCTTGCCATCTTTGCGGTTCGGTATTGTCCTGCCAGATGACAGTCGGAAGTTGATAGCTTGAGTCAAGTCCTAACAATTTCTTACTTAACAAGGCATTCATGGACTCTCGGAAGTCAATCGACTGCCAGTTATTCATATAGACATGGGCACCATGATGGAAAAAGAGGTGCTTATTGATATGGCTAGGAAGGGCATGAAACATCTGGTAAACATGAAGAGGTTTGACGTTCCAATCCTGGGAACCATGCGTAAAGACGACCTCAGCTTGAACCTTGTGAGCATTGAGCAGATAGTTGCGGTCATGCCAAAACTGATTGTAGTCACCAGTCTTGCGATTGAGTTTCTCTTTAACCTTTTCTAAGTCGGTTTGATGAGCTTCATTACCACGAATATAGTCACCAGCTTGGAGGTTGCGGGAGTAGGTCAGTTCAGCAAGTGAGTCAAAATCCTCACCTGGATAGCCCCCTGGGCTGGTCACTAGACCATTTTCCCGATAGTAGTTGTACCAAGAGGAAATACCTGCTTCTGCGATGATCACTTCCAAGCCATCAACACCAGTGGTGGCGAGACCATTGGACATGGTACCTAGATAGGAAATTCCTGTTGTTGCGACTTTGCCGTTTGACCAGTCAGCCTTGACTTGGCGCTTGCGCGTGTGGTCCGTGAAAGCACGGCAACGACCATTGAGCCAATCAATGACATTTTTATAGGCCTCAATCTGCTGGTAGTCCCCATTGGTCATGAGCCCTTGGGAATCCCTGGTCCCAACACCCGATACATAGAGATTGGCAAATCCACGTGGGAGGAAGTAGTCATTTAGAGTATATGAGCTATTGATATGAGATAGCTTTTCTTCAGCTTCTGTGACAACTTCTGCTTGACCATGAGGTTCGACTAAATTCAGCTTAGGTTCTTCAAGTTCAATGGTGTGGGGCGGTTTGACCTCAAGCTCTCCCTCCATTTTATAGAGAGCCTTGTCACTGGCTTTGTCGTTGGTCCCTTGGTGATAAGGGCTGGCAGTCATGACTGAAGGAATCTGTCCATCATAACGCGGGCGAATAATGCTGACCTTGACTAAGTCAGGGAGTCCGTCTTTATCAGTATCCACACGGCTCTCGACATATACGACTTCACGAATGACATTGTGAGTAGAGAAGGTTGCCAAGCTCTTACCATTAAAGTAGTGGTAGTGATTGTCTTCTGAAATGAGTCCATCACTAACAAGCTGATCGATGAGCGTATTTCCTTTTTTCGTTCGCGTATTGAGTAACTGATAAAGATTTTCAATGAGATCTCCATAAACAATAGGAAAACCAGTTTCTTTACGAAACTGTTCGGAATCTTCAAAGTCAACAAGATAGCTAAATCCTAAAAGTTGAAAAACTACTGTGTAGAAAATCTCCGCAGTTAACTCACGGTCTGACTGGAAAAAGGTTACTAAATCTGTTTCTTTATCCGCAGCCAAAGTCGACAAGGAATAATCCGTGTTAGAATAAGTGAAAAAACTCCAACGAATGAAGTCTTCAAACTGTCTTTTTAAGGACAGTTGGGGTGACAGCTTTAGACCAAGACCTTCTAATTCCTCAAATCGTTGAGAACTAGTGGTTGGTTGGTAGCTGAATTGATTAAAACGCATGTTTCTCTCCTTTGAAAACAACTAAATTTATTATATCAAAAAAGAGGGAAAAATGGAATAAATAAACTTAAATGAAATAAATTTCTTAAACCAGCATATCTATTTGGTAAGTTATTATAAAATGCTGAATAAATACCATAGAAGTAAGCCTTTTTCTAGAGATTTTTATATGTAAAACTGCATATAGCTCCTATCTTTGTTATACTTCGTTTGGTATAAATATATCTAAATTTACATTTAAAACTATCATATGATATTAATTTTTTATTTCTTTCCTCTGAGAAATGAAGAATTTAACAGTAAGAAAATAAGAAGAGAAGAAGAGAAGAAGTTTGTTACTGATAATATTGAAAAGAAAGAGCAGAGTAGCTTCAATATCCAACTTAAAACTTAAAATGGTATAATAGTAGTAAAACGAAAGCAAGGAGGAGAAGAAATGATTGCACAGCTCGACACCAAGACTGTTTATAGTTTTATGGAAAGTGTGGTTTCGATTGAAAAATATGTACAAACAGCTAAAGTGTATGGCTATTCTCACCTTGCTATCATGGATGTGGATAATCTCTATGGGGCTTATCATTTTTTAGAAGTGACTCGAAAATATGGAATCCAACCTTTAATTGGTCTTGAAATGTCCTTGATCAAAGATGAGGAGAATATTTCTTTCCGTTTTCTAGCCCTATCCACTAAAGGTTATCAAGAGTTGATGAAGTTATCCACTTTAAAAATGACTGGACGGAAAAATTGGTCTGACTTCACCTCCCACCTCGAAGATGTTGCTATTATTGTTCCCTATTTTAATGGGGTCGAACAGTTGGATTTGGGGGTTGATTTTTTTATCGGTGTTAGTCCAGATACTCCTCAAGAAGTCTTTACCAGACCCATTCTTCCACTCTACCAAGTCAACTCTTTTGAAAAAGAAGACCTACAGGTTTTGCAAATTTTGTCAGCAGTCAAGGACAATGTTAGCCTGAGAGAAGTAGATGTGCATTCACAACAAGGGATTTTTTTACCTGCCTCAGATTTAGAAGCTCGGTTTAAAAATCGCTTCCCTCAGGCGCTTGCCAATCTCCAGAATTTGATAGAGAATGTAAGCTATCAAATCGACCCAAGTTTAAAACTTCCTCGCTTTAATCCTGAAAGACCAGCGGTGGAAGAGCTTCGAGCAAGAGCTGAGAATGGCTTGATTGACAAGGGGCTAACCTCAGCTATCTATCATGAGCGACTGAATGAGGAATTAGCTGTGATTCATGATATGGGATTTGACGACTATTTTCTTGTAGTTTGGGATTTGCTCCGTTTTGGACGCTCCCAAGGCTACTATATGGGAATGGGTCGTGGTTCTGCGGTTGGTAGTCTGGTGGCTTACTCACTGGATATTACAGGAATTGATCCGGTTGAAAAGAACTTGATTTTCGAGCGCTTTTTAAATCGTGAGCGCTATACCATGCCCGATATCGATATCGACATTCCAGACCTTTATAGACCAGAGTTCATTCGTTATGTTCGTGATCGCTATGGTAGTCAACATGTGGCACAGATTGTCACTTATTCGACCTTTGGAGCAAAACAAGCAATTCGTGATGTTTTCAAACGCTATGGCGTTCTAGAGTACGAATTAACAAATATTACGAAAAAAATCAGTTTCCGAGATACGCTAACGACAGCCTATGAAAAAAATTTGCAGTTTAGGCAGGTCATCAATAGTAAGATTGAATACCAAAAAGCTTTTGAGATTGCTCGAAAGATTGAAGGGTATCCTCGTCAGACTTCTATTCATGCAGCTGGGGTCGTTATGAGTGACCAAGATTTGACGGACTATATTCCGCTCAAATACGGTGAGGACATGCTGATCACCCAGTATGATGCTCATGCAGTTGAAGCTAATGGTCTTTTAAAAATGGATTTCCTAGGTCTGCGTAACCTAACTTTTGTCCAAAAAATGCAGGAATTACTAGCTGAGTCAGAAAGTATTCATCTGAAAATCGAAGAGATTGATTTGGAAGACAAAGAAACTCTAGCCCTCTTTGCAGCTGGAAATACGAAAGGAATTTTCCAATTTGAACAACCAGGAGCCATTCGACTGTTGAAACGGGTCAAACCACAAGTCTTCGAAGAAGTGGTAGCAACGACATCCCTCAATAGACCAGGTGCTAGTGATTATATTGATAATTTTGTCGCTCGTAAGCATGGTAAAGAAAAGGTGACGGTGTTAGACCCTGCCTTAGAAGACATCCTTTCATCAACCTACGGTATTATGCTCTATCAAGAGCAGGTCATGCAGGTAGCTCAACGCTTTGGAGGATTCAGTCTTGGTAAAGCCGACATTCTCAGACGTGCCATGGGTAAGAAAAATGCCAAAGAGATGCATCTGATGAAGGAAGATTTTATCACAGGAGCTATGAAATTGGGGCATACAGAAGAAAAGGCCAACCAAGTTTTTGCAGTGATGGAAAAGTTTGCAGGCTATGGATTTAACCGATCCCACGCTTATGCCTACTCAGCACTGGCATTCCAACTAGCTTATTTCAAGACACACTATCCTGCTATTTTCTTTCAAGTTATGTTGAACTATTCTAGCAGTGATTACATTGTAGATGCATTGCAGATGGGCTTTGAAGTAGCTCCCTTAGCAATCAACAGCATTCCCTATCATGATAAAATTGCTCAGAAGAAAATCCATCTTGGTCTAAAAGCCATTAAGGGAATGCCAAGAGATTTGTCTTACTGGATTATTGAAAATCGTCCTTTCTCAAGCATTGAAGATTTTGTCACACGTCTTCCCAAGAATTACAAGAAATTGTCGCTTTTGACGCCTTTGGTTGAACTAGGACTTTTTGATGAATTTGACAAGAATCGCCAGAAAATCTTAGTGAACCTACCAAACTTATTTGTCTTTGTTGAGGAGTTAGGTGGACTCTTTGCGGATACAAATTATAGTTGGACTGAAGCTGATGATTTTACTGAGGCAGAGAAATTTTACAAAGAGCAGGAACTGATTGGGGTAGGTATCAGTGCCCATCCTCTCCAAACTCTTGCCAAACAAGCCCTATATCCGACGACGCCAATCGCTAATCTAACCGAGGGAGCTCAAGCCACTCTCCTAGTTGAAGTTCAAAAAATTAAAGTGATTCGAACCAAGAAAGGCGAGAGTATGGCCTTTTTACAGGTTCATGACAGTAAGTCTCGGTTGGATGTAACTATATTTTCAGACCAGTATAGAAAATTTGCTTCCATTTTATCCGAAGGGAAATTTTACTACATCAATGGCAAAGTTCAATCTCGAGATGGTCGTCTGCAAATGATTGCACAAGAATTGAAAGAAGCAGTGGCGGAACGATTCTGGATTCAAGTTAAAAATCATGAAAATGATAAAGAGATTTCAAATATTCTAGAACAATACAAAGGCCCAATCCCTGTCATTATCAGGTATGAAGAAGAACAAAAAACGGTTGTTTCTACACAACATTTTGTAAGAAAAGATTCTGCTCTAGAGGAAAAATTAGAGGGAATTGCTATGAAAACGATTTATCGCTAAAAATACGGAAAATAGAAGAATTTTCCAATTAAATGTGGTATAATCAGTAAGAATGTTAAAAGAAAAAGGAGCATAACCAAATGAAACGTATTGCTGTTTTAACCAGTGGTGGAGACGCCCCTGGTATGAATGCTGCCATCCGTGCGGTAGTTCGCCAAGCAATCTCAGAAGGAATGGAAGTTTTTGGTATCTATGATGGATACGCAGGTATGGTTGCCGGTGAAATTTATCCACTTGATGCTGCTTCAGTAGGAGACATCATTTCCCGTGGTGGTACTTTCCTTCACTCTGCTCGCTACCCTGAGTTTGCACAACTTGAAGGTCAACTTAAAGGGATTGAGCAGTTGAAAAAACACGGTATCGAAGGTGTCGTTGTTATCGGTGGAGACGGTTCTTATCACGGAGCTATGCGCTTGACTGAGCATGGATTCCCTGCTATTGGGCTTCCAGGTACAATCGATAACGATATCGTGGGTACTGACTTTACAATCGGATTTGATACTGCAGTTACGACTGCAATGGATGCGATTGATAAGATTCGTGATACATCATCAAGTCACCGTCGTACTTTCGTTGTTGAAGTAATGGGACGTAACGCTGGTGATATCGCTCTTTGGGCTGGTATCGCAACTGGTGCTGATGAAATTATCATCCCTGAAGAAGGCTTCAAGATGGAAGATATCGTAGCTAGTATCAAAGCTGGTTATGAGCACGGTAAAAAACACAACATTATCGTTTTGGCAGAAGGTGTTATGTCAGCAGCTGAATTTGGTCAAAAACTAAAAGAAGCAGGAGACACTAGTGACCTTCGTGTAACAGAACTTGGTCACATCCAACGTGGTGGATCACCAACTGCGCGTGACCGTGTCTTGGCATCACGCATGGGGGCACACGCTGTTAAACTCCTTAAACAAGGAATCGGTGGTGTCGCTGTTGGTATCCGTAACGAAAAAATGGTTGAGAATCCAATCCTTGGTACAGCAGAAGAAGGAGCTTTGTTTAGCTTAACTGCAGAAGGTAAGATTATTGTTAACAACCCTCATAAAGCTGATCTTGAACTTTCTGCTTTGAACAAGAGCTTGTCCTAATCAACTTTCATTAATTTGGTAACATGACCATAAAAGGTCGAATTATATAAAGGAGTCACAAAAATCATGAACAAACGTGTAAAAATCGTTGCAACTTTAGGTCCTGCGGTTGAAATCCGTGGTGGTAAAAAATTCGGTGAAGACGGATACTGGGGTGAAAAACTTGATGTTGAAGCTTCAGCTAAAAACATTGCTAAACTGATTGAAGCAGGAGCAAACACTTTCCGTTTTAACTTCTCACACGGTGACCACCAAGAACAAGGTGAGCGTATGGCAACTGTTAAACTTGCCGAAAAACTTGCAGGTAAAAAAGTTGGTTTCCTTCTTGATACTAAAGGACCTGAAATCCGTACAGAATTGTTTGAAGGTGACGCAAAAGAGTACTCTTACAAAACTGGTGAAAAAATCCGTGTTGCAACTAAACAAGGAATCAAATCAACTCGTGAAGTGATTGCTTTGAACGTTGCTGGTGCTCTTGATATCTACGATGATGTTGAAGTTGGTCGTCAAGTATTGGTTGACGATGGTAAATTGGGTCTTCGCGTTGTTGCAAAAGACGATGCAACTCGTGAGTTTGAAGTTGAAGTTGAAAACGACGGAATTATCGCTAAACAAAAAGGTGTAAACATCCCTAACACTAAAATTCCTTTCCCAGCTCTTGCTGAACGTGATAACGATGATATCCGTTTCGGTCTTGAACAAGGTATCAACTTCATCGCGATTTCATTTGTACGTACTGCGAAAGACGTTGAAGAAGTTCGTGCAATCTGTGAAGAAACTGGTAATGGTCACGTTCAATTGTTTGCGAAAATCGAAAACCAACAAGGTATCGATAACTTGGATGAAATCCTTGAAGTAGCTGATGGTATCATGATCGCCCGTGGTGACATGGGTATCGAAGTACCATTCGAAATGGTTCCAGTTTACCAAAAAATGATTATCACAAAAGTAAATGCAGCTGGTAAAGTCGCTATCACAGCAACAAACATGCTTGAAACTATGACTGAAAAACCACGTGCAACGCGTTCAGAAGTATCAGACGTGTTTAACGCTGTTATCGACGGAACCGACGCTACAATGCTTTCAGGTGAATCTGCAAACGGTAAATACCCACTTGAGTCAGTAACAACAATGGCTACAATTGACAAGAACGCTCAAACTCTTTTAAAAGAATACGGTCGCTTGTCGTCTGTTAACTTGTCACGTAATTCTAAGACTGAGGTTATGGCTTCAGCTGTTAAGGATGCAACAAACTCTATGAATATCAAGTTGGTGGTTACTCTTACTAAGACAGGTCACACTGCTCGTTTGATTTCTAAATACCGTCCAGATGCTGATATCTTGGCAATCACTTTCGATGAATTGACTCAGCGTGGTTTGATGCTTAACTGGGGAGTTATCCCAGTAACAACTGATCGCCCATCAAACACTGATGATATGTTTGATCTCGCTGAAAGAATTGCAGTTGAGCAAGGTTTGGTAGAATCTGGTGACGATATCGTTATCGTTGCAGGTGTGCCACTTGGAGAAGCTGTTCGTACAAACACAATGCGTATCCGTACAGTACGTTAATCTAACACAAAAACCTATCATTTCAGGCTGAAAAGCTTGAGTGATAGGTCTTTTTTTATCAAAATGGAATGGTATTTAGTAAATAGGAATGGGAAAAAACTGAAAATTATGGTATAATAGAACGAAAAGACCTTTTTAGTAAATTTTGAAAGAGTAAAACATGAGAAAAATTGTCATCAATGGTGGACGTCCATTGCAAGGTGAGATCACCATTAGTGGTGCTAAAAATAGTGTTGTAGCGCTTATTCCAGCTATTATCTTATCAGATGATATTGTCACTTTAGATTGTGTTCCAGATATTTCAGACGTTGCTAGTCTTGTCGAAATCATGGAAATTATGGGGGCGACTGTTAAGCGTTATGAGGATGTCTTGGAGATTGATCCAAGAGGTGTTCAGAACATTCCTATGCCTTATGGCAAGATTAATAGCTTGCGTGCTTCTTATTATTTCTACGGAAGTCTTTTAGGTCGCTTTGGTGAAGCTACAGTTGGACTTCCTGGTGGATGTGATCTGGGACCTCGTCCGATTGATCTTCACTTAAAAGCCTTTGAAGCCATGGGTGCTAAGGTCAGCTATGAGGGAGATAATATGAATTTATCTGCCCAAGGTAAGGGGCTTCATGGCGCAAGTATTTACATGGATACCGTTAGCGTTGGAGCAACGATTAACACCATGATTGCTGCGGTTAAAGCTAAGGGACGTACTGTCATTGAAAATGCGGCTCGTGAACCGGAAATTATCGATGTTGCTACCCTTTTGAACAACATGGGGGCCCATATTCGTGGTGCAGGGACTGATATTATCATTATTGATGGTGTCGAGAAACTACATGGGACTCGTCACCAAGTAATTCCAGATCGTATCGAAGCTGGAACTTATATTTCACTTGCTGCAGCGGTAGGAAAAGGAATTCGTATTAACAACGTTCTCTATGAACACTTAGAAGGCTTTATCGCCAAACTAGAGGAAATGGGCGTTCGTATGACGGTCTCAGAAGACAGTATCTTCGTTGAAGAACAGTCTGGTTTAAAGGCCATCAATATCAAAACAGCTCCCTATCCAGGGTTCGCAACCGATTTGCAACAGCCTATCACGCCACTTTTACTAACTGCCCAAGGTCGTGGAACTATTATTGATACGATTTATGAGAAACGTGTTAATCATGTCTTTGAGTTAGCAAAAATGGATGCGGATATTACGACTACAAACGATCACATTATTTACAACGGTGGTCGTAAGTTACACGGGGCAAGTGTAAAAGCTACAGACTTGCGAGCTGGTGCTGCACTTGTCATCGCTGGTTTGATGGCTCAGGGCCAGACTGAAATTACGAATATTGAGTTTATCCTTCGTGGCTACTCAGATATTATTGAAAAATTGCGTAGTCTTGGAGCGGATATTACACTCGTTGAAGACTAAGCCGTTGAGGTGATTATGAATATTTGGACCAAATTAGCAATGTTTTCTTTTTTTGAAACGGAGCGCTTGTATTTGCGTCCTTTCTTTTTTAGTGACAGTCAAGCGTTTTTCGAGATTGCTTCAAACCCTGAGAATTTGCAGTTTATTTTTCCCAGTCAAGCAAGTTTGGAAGAAAGTCAGTACGCACTTGCTAACTATTTTATGAAGGCTCCTCTAGGTGTTTGGGCAATTTGTCTCCAAGGAAATCAGGAAATGATTGGCTCCATTAAATTTGAAAAAATCGATGAAATCAAAAAAGAAGCAGAAATTGGTTATTTCTTAAAAAAAGATGCTTGGTCGCAAGGTTTTATGACAGAGGCTGTTAGCAAACTCTGTCACCTTTCTTTTGAAGAATTTGGTTTAAAACAATTATCCATCATCACTCATCTGGAGAATCAAGCTAGCCAAAAAGTAGCCTTAAAATCGGGCTTTAGCCTCGTACGACAGTTTAAGGGGAGCGATCGCTATACACGAAAAATGAGGGACTATCTTGAATTTCGTTACGTAAAAGGAGAGTTCAATGAGTAAACACCAGGAAATTTTGTCTTATCTGGAAGAGTTACCAATTGGGAAGAGAGTTAGTGTTCGTAGTATTTCAAATCACCTAGGTGTTAGTGACGGAACAGCCTACCGAGCTATCAAAGAAGCTGAAAATCGTGGCATCGTTGAAACTCGGCCACGTAGTGGAACCATACGAGTCAAGTCCCAGAAAGTGGCTATTGAGAGGCTAACCTATGCTGAGATTGCTGAAGTCACCTCCTCTGAAGTTTTAGCAGGTCAGGAAGGGCTGGAGAGAGAGTTTAGTAAATTCTCCATTGGGGCTATGACAGAGCAAAATATCCTCTCTTATCTCCATGATGGCGGTCTTTTGATTGTAGGTGACCGCACTCGCATTCAACTTTTAGCCTTGGAAAATGAAAATGCGGTCCTTGTGACAGGTGGTTTTCATGTGCAGGACGATGTTCTTGAGTTGGCTAATAAAAAAGGGATTCCAGTTCTAAGAAGTAAGCATGACACTTTTACAGTAGCGACCATGATTAACAAAGCCCTCTCAAATGTTCAAATCAAAACTGATATTCTGACAGTCGAGAAGCTCTATCGTCCCAGTCATGAGTATGGTTTTTTGAGAGAAACGGATACAGTAAAAGACTATCTAGACTTGGTCCGTAAGAATAGAAGTAGTCGTTTCCCAGTCATTAACCAACACCAAGTGGTTGTTGGGGTTGTTACTATGCGTGACGCAGGAGATAAATCCCCTAGCACGACGATTGATAAGGTGATGACGAGAAGTATCTTTGTAACAGGCTTAGCGACCAATATTGCCAATGTTAGTCAACGGATGATCGCAGAAGACTTTGAGATGGTTCCCGTTGTCAGAAGTAACCAAACCTTGCTCGGTGTCGTAACACGAAGAGATGTCATGGAAAAAATGAGCCGTTCTCAGGTTTCAGCTTTGCCGACCTTCTCAGAGCAAATCGGGCAAAAACTCTCTTATCATCATGATGAAGTTGTCATTACTGTTGAACCTTTCATGTTGGAGAAGAATGGGGTCCTTGCTAATGGAGTCTTGGCTGAAATCCTCAACCATATGACCCAAGACCTCGTTGTCAATAGTGGACGTAATCTCATCATTGAGCAGATGTTGATTTATTTCTTGCAGGCTGTGCAGATAGATGATACTCTGCGGATTCAGGCTCGGATTATTCACCACACGAGACGCTCAGCTATTATTGATTATGATATTTATCATGGGCATCAGATTGTTTCAAAAGCAAATGTTACGGTTAAAATTAATTAGAATCTAGGAGAAAAAATGATAACTTTAAAATCAGCACGTGAAATCGAAGCCATGGACAAGGCTGGTGATTTCCTAGCAAGTATCCATATTGGCTTACGTGATTTGATTAAGCCAGGCGTGGATATGTGGGAAGTTGAAGAGTACGTTCGTCGACGTTGTAAAGAGGAGAATTTCCTTCCTTTACAGATTGGCGTTGATGGTGCAGTTATGGATTATCCCTATGCCACTTGTTGCTCTCTTAATGACGAAGTAGCTCACGCTTTCCCACGTCATTACATATTGAAAGATGGCGATTTGCTCAAGGTTGACATGGTACTGGGTGGTCCGATTGCAAAATCCGACCTCAATGTCTCTAAACTCAACTTCAACAATGTTGAACAAATGAAAAAATACACCCAAAGTTATACTGGTGGTTTAGCTGACTCATGTTGGGCTTATGCGGTTGGTACACCGTCTGAAGAAGTGAAAAACCTTATGGACGTAACCAAGGAAGCTATGTATAAAGGGATTGAGCAAGCAGTTGTCGGCAATCGTATCGGTGATATCGGTGCGGCCATTCAAGAATATGCTGAAAGTCGCGGTTACGGTGTCGTTCGTGATTTGGTTGGTCATGGTGTTGGACCAACAATGCACGAGGAGCCAATGGTTCCTAACTACGGTATTGCAGGCCGTGGACTCCGTCTCCGTGAAGGAATGGTACTAACTATTGAACCAATGATCAATACTGGTGACTGGGAAATTGATACAGATATGAAGACTGGCTGGGCTCATAAGACTATAGATGGCGGCCTGTCTTGCCAATATGAACACCAGTTTGTGATTACCAAAGACGGTCCTGTTATCTTGACTAGTCAAGGTGAAGAAGGAACGTATTAAAAAAAGGAGCTTAGCTCCTTTTTTGTGTCAAATTTAGTCAAAATAAATAAGCGTAGCAGACTTCTTACAAATTTATTCTTTTGTAGTACAATAGGATTAGAATTTTGAGAAAGTAGGTAATTCGTTGGAGTCGATTATATTTCTAGTATCCGTTTTTTTAGCAGGTATCCTGTCCTTCTTTTCACCCTGTATCTTTCCTTTGCTACCTGTCTATGCTGGTATTTTACTGGATGATCAGGGGAATTCGAAAAGCTTTCGCTTTTTTGGAAGAGACGTTGCATGGTCTGGTTTAATTCGAACCTTGTGCTTTATTGCAGGAATCTCCCTCATTTTCTTTATTTTGGGATTTGGAGCTGGATTCCTAGGGCATATGCTCTATGCAGACTGGTTTCGTTATGCTATGGGAATAGTCATTATTCTTTTAGGACTTCATCAGATGGAAATCTTGCATTTCAATAAACTGGAGGTTCAAAAGACAGTCACCTTCAAACAATCAAAGTCTAATCACTATCTGTCAGCCTTTTTACTTGGGATAACCTTTAGTTTTGGTTGGACCCCTTGTATCGGACCAGTCTTAAGTTCAGTCTTGGCCCTAGCAGCTTCAGGTGGCAATGGTGCTTGGCAAGGAGCTGTGTTAACATTAGTATACACATTGGGAATGGCCCTTCCTTTCATTGTTTTGGCCTTGGCTTCGGGCTGGATTATGCCCTATTTTAGTAAATTAAAACCCCATATGATTCTACTAAAGAAAATCGGGGGAGCTTTGATTATTTTGATGGGATTATTATTAATGCTAGGGCAATTAAATGCCTTGTCAGGAATTCTTGGATAAAAGGAGAAAAAATGAAAAAAGTTATTTTTGCTGGATTGAGCCTCATGTCTCTATTCTTGTTGATTGCCTGTGGTGAAAAAGAAACCAAACAGACAAGCAGTCCAAAACAACCTGCTGTACAACAAATCGCAGTCGGTAAGGATGCGCCAGACTTTACCTTGCAGTCTATGGATGGCAAAGAAGTCAAGTTATCAGATTATAAAGGGAAAAAGGTCTATTTGAAATTCTGGGCTTCTTGGTGCGGACCATGTAAAAAAAGCATGCCTGAGCTGATGGAATTAGCTGCCAAACAAGATCGAGACTTTGAAATCTTGAGTGTCATTGCACCAGGTCTACAAGGTGAAAAAACAGTTCAAGACTTTCCAAAATGGTATCAAGAACAAGGATACAAGGATATTCCAGTTCTATATGATACGCAAGCAACTACCTTCCAAGCCTACCAAATTCGTAGTATTCCAACGGAATACTTGATTGACAGTCAAGGTAAAATCGGAAAAATCCAATTTGGTGCTATTAGCAACGCTGATGCAGAAGCAGCATTTAAAGAAATGAAATAAAGAAAAAATCGCGATTGTTCGCGATTTTTTTATAGTTTTTCATTGATAAAGCGGATAAATTGATTCCACCAAACCTTCAAAAAGAAGGCTTTTTCAACTTTCTTTTCAGAAACCATTTCAAAAGATGGTTTGTCGGAAGTAAGATAACCTTGGCCAATCAAATCCTGATCATCATAGGTTAGAGTACCAACAACCTTGTCTTCTTCTAATGGAGCCATTTCTGATGTTGATTTCGGTGTGAATTGGAGAGCTGGTGTAGTACCGCTTCCGATGCGTTGGACGATGGAAATGTCTGACTTAGCGACAGCTGTCACATTATCTTCTTTACCATCCAGAACTGTTACTTTACTATCGTTGTATGCTTCACCTTTCTGAACGACGGTTTTTAAGGCAAAATTTGCAGAAATATAATCTAAAAGTGCAGAAGTAGCAGTAAAACGTGCATAAGGGTTGGTATCTTGTTGATCTGCATTCAAAACAACCGTAATAATACGCATCCCTTTCTCAACAGTTGTTCCAACGAATGAAGCACCAGCTTTATCAGTAGTACCTGTCTTTAGTCCATCAATACCACCACGATAGGCAGGCATTCCCTCCAACATATAGTTGGTTGAGTGGATTTCAAGTCCTGCAAAGGTAGAAGTTGGTTTTTTGGTGATTTCCAAAACTTGAGGATAATCTCGGATGAGGTTACGAGCGACGATTGCAACATCGTAGGCACTCAACTTGTTTTCATCGTCTTTTTTAGAACCAGGATAGATATTATCGCCAAGGGTCTCATTATTTAAACCAGTTGTGTTTACAATAGTTGCATCTTGAATTCCCCATTCAAGAAGTTTAGCCCTCATCTTGTCTACAAAGTCTTTCTCAGAACCAGCAATCTTTTCTGCTAGCGCAATCGCAGCACTGTTTGCGCTGGATACCATTGTAGCCTCTAATAGCTGTTCAACAGTATAATTTCGAGCTTCCATAGGGACGTTACTCGCCTCAGAATTAGTTGTAAGTTTGTAAGGATAGTCCGAAATATCAACAGGTGTAGATAGGCTGATAGTTCCTTGTTCCAGAGCTTCATAGACCAAATAAACTGTAACCAGTTTGGTAATAGAAGCAATTTCTACAGGCTGATTTGCATCTTTTTCATAGAGGATTTTTCCAGTTGTAGCCTCGACAGCAATGGCATGTTTAGCAGCAACATCAAACTCCTGAGCAGAAACAGTAGAAGCTGTTCCAAAAACAAAAAGTGTCATAAAAGATAAAATTATTTTTTTCATATTAGCTTTATTTTATCATAAAGAAAAAAAATATTCTCGCTTTTTTACTAAAGCCATCTTATCTTTTTAAGAAATGTGGTAAAATAGAGAGAAGGAGGATACCTATGTTCCGTAGAAACAAATTATTTTTTTGGACAGCTGAAATTTTATTATTAACACTGATTTTCTATCTTTGGAGAGAAATGGGAGCTATCATTACTCCCTTCGTGACGGTTGTGAATACCATCATGATTCCATTTTTGCTTGGTGGATTTTTTTACTACATTACAAATCCCATCGTTACTTTCTTAGAAAAGAGATGTAAAATCAATCGTCTAATTGGTGTCTTGGTCACTCTTTGTGCCTTAATTGGTGCTATCGTTGTAGGGGTCGTTTATCTCTTGCCGATTTTGATTAATCAGTTGACCAGCTTGATTATTTCTAGTCAAAACATCTATAGTAGACTACAAGATTTGATCATCGATTTGTCCATGAATCCAGTCTTCCAAAATATTGATATTCAACAAACTATTCAACAACTGAATCTCTCCTATGTGGATATCCTCCAGAATATCCTGAATAGCGTCAGCAACAGTTTAGGAAGCGTTCTTTCAGCCTTGTTTAGTACAGTTCTGATTCTCATTATGACCCCTGTATTCTTGATTTATTTCTTGTTGGATGGTCATAAGTTGCTACCAATGTTGGAACGTACCGTCTTAAAACATGACAAATTGAATCTTTCTAGCCTTTTAACCAATCTCAATACAACCATAGCGCGCTATATCAGTGGAATTGCGATTGATGCGGTTATTATTGGATGTTTAGCTTATATTGGCTATAGCGTTATCGGATTAAAGTACGCCTTAGTTTTTGCTATTTTCTCTGGAATCGCAAATTTAATTCCTTATGTTGGTCCAAGTATTGGCTTGATTCCAATGGTGATTGCCAATGTGTTCACGGATCCTCATCGTATGTTGATTGCGGTTGCTTATATGCTTATTATTCAGCAGATTGACGGAAATGTTCTCTATCCACGCATCGTTGGAGGGGTTATGAAAGTGCATCCGATTACGATTTTGGTGCTCCTTTTACTGTCAAGTAATATCTACGGTGTCATAGGGATGGTCGTAGCAGTACCTACTTACTCTATTTTTAAAGAAATTACTAAGTTCCTAGCGAAATTATATGAAAACCATAAAGAAGCTCATAAAGAAGCTAAGGAATTGGAAAAAACAGAATCAAATTAAAATCAGGGAAACCTGATTTTTTTGATGAAAATACTATCTCCAAACAAAAAGAAGTTTGAATTTATATTGCCATAAAGAAGCAGAAGAACAGGATTTGATAAGATTTAGATTAATTCACAAAATATGTGTAAAACACTTGCAATTTAGCAGAAATTTGATAAAATAGTAAGGAAAGTTAGACTGTATTGCCTACTGTCTATCTATAAAATATATTTTATTGGAGGCTTTTACTCAAATGGCAAAAGAAAAATACGATCGTAGTAAACCACACGTTAACATTGGTACTATCGGACACGTTGACCACGGTAAAACTACTTTGACTGCAGCTATCACAACTGTATTGGCACGTCGCTTGCCTTCAGCAGTTAACCAACCTAAAGACTATGCGTCTATCGATGCTGCTCCAGAAGAACGCGAACGCGGTATCACTATCAACACTGCGCACGTTGAGTACGAAACTGAAAAACGTCACTACGCTCACATCGATGCTCCAGGACACGCGGACTACGTTAAAAACATGATCACTGGTGCCGCTCAAATGGACGGAGCTATCCTTGTAGTAGCTTCAACTGACGGACCAATGCCACAAACTCGTGAGCACATCCTTCTTTCACGTCAGGTTGGTGTTAAACACCTTATCGTCTTCATGAACAAAATTGACTTGGTAGACGACGAAGAATTGCTTGAATTGGTTGAAATGGAAATCCGTGACCTCTTGTCAGAATACGACTTCCCAGGTGACGATCTTCCAGTTATCCAAGGTTCAGCTCTTAAAGCTCTTGAAGGTGACTCTAAATACGAAGACATCATCATGGAATTGATGAACACTGTTGATGAGTACATCCCAGAACCAGAACGTGACACTGAAAAACCATTGCTTCTTCCAGTCGAAGACGTATTCTCAATCACTGGACGTGGTACAGTTGCTTCAGGACGTATCGACCGTGGTACTGTTCGTGTCAACGACGAAATCGAAATCGTTGGTATCAAAGAAGAAACTCAAAAAGCAGTTGTTACTGGTGTTGAAATGTTCCGTAAACAACTTGACGAAGGTCTTGCCGGAGATAACGTAGGTGTCCTTCTTCGTGGTGTTCAACGTGACGAAATCGAACGTGGACAAGTTATCGCTAAACCAGGTTCAATCAACCCACACACTAAATTTAAAGGTGAAGTCTACATCCTTACTAAAGAAGAAGGTGGACGTCATACTCCATTCTTCAACAACTACCGTCCACAATTCTACTTCCGTACTACTGACGTTACAGGTTCAATCGAACTTCCTGCAGGTACTGAAATGGTAATGCCTGGTGATAACGTGACTATCGACGTTGAGTTGATCCACCCAATCGCCGTAGAACAAGGTACTACATTCTCTATCCGTGAGGGTGGACGTACTGTTGGTTCAGGTATGGTTACAGAAATCGAAGCTTAATTCGATTAAGTTCCCAGAAGAACAATTATTTAAGTCAGACACTAAAAGAATCTTGCCTTGCAAGGTTCTTTTTTTCTTAGTCTATTTGAAGTGCTTCTACTCTAGCAGTATAATCGTTTTTTTGGTATAATAAAAGTTATGGAAATCGAAAAAACCAATCGTATGAACGCCCTTTTTGAATTTTATGCGGCGCTTTTGACAGACAAGCAGATGAACTATATTGAACTCTATTATGCTGATGATTATAGTCTTGCTGAGATTGCTGAGGAGTTCGGTGTCAGTCGTCAGGCTGTCTATGACAATATCAAGCGTACGGAAAAGATTCTAGAAGATTATGAGATGAAACTGCACATGTATTCCGACTACATTGTCCGCAGTCAGATTTTTGACCAGATCTTAGAGCGTTATCCCAAGGATGACTTTCTGCTGGAGCAGATAGAAATTTTAACAAGCATTGATAATAGAGAATAAGAGGAAGAAAAATGGCATTTGAAAGTTTAACAGAACGTTTGCAGAACGTCTTTAAAAATTTACGTAAAAAAGGAAAAATTTCTGAGGCTGATGTTCAAGAAGCAACCAAAGAGATTCGCTTGGCCTTGCTGGAAGCCGACGTTGCTTTGCCAGTTGTAAAGGACTTTATCAAGAAGGTTCGTGAACGTGCAGTCGGACACGAGGTCATTGATACCCTCAATCCGGCCCAACAGATTATCAAAATCGTTGATGAGGAATTGACAGCTGTTTTAGGTTCCGATACGGCAGAGATTATCAAGTCACCTAAAATTCCAACCATTATCATGATGGTCGGTTTGCAAGGGGCTGGTAAAACGACCTTTGCTGGTAAGCTGGCTAATAAACTCAAGAAGGAAGAAAATGCTCGTCCTTTGATGATTGCGGCGGATATTTATCGTCCAGCAGCCATCGATCAGCTGAAAACACTTGGACAACAGATTGATGTTCCAGTTTTTGCACTTGGAACAGAAGTGCCGGCTGTTGAGATTGTTCGCCAAGGTTTGGCGCAAGCTCAAGCCAATCACAACGACTATGTCTTGATTGATACGGCAGGGCGTTTACAAATCGATGAACTTCTCATGAATGAGCTTCGTGATGTTAAAGCACTGGCTCAACCAAATGAAATTCTACTCGTCATTGATGCCATGATTGGTCAAGAAGCAGCTAATGTTGCTCGTGAATTCAATGCTCAGTTGGAAGTAACTGGTGTCATCCTTACCAAGATTGATGGGGACACACGTGGTGGTGCGGCTCTATCTGTTCGTCATATCACTGGTAAACCAATTAAGTTCACTGGTACGGGTGAAAAGATTACAGATATCGAAACCTTCCACCCAGATCGTATGTCAAGCCGTATCCTTGGTATGGGGGATATGCTGACCTTGATCGAGAAAGCTTCTCAGGAATACGATGAGCAAAAAGCCCTTGAAATGGCTGAGAAGATGCGTGAAAACACCTTTGATTTCAATGATTTCATCGATCAATTGGATCAGGTGCAAAATATGGGGCCAATGGAAGACTTACTCAAGATGATTCCAGGGATGGCTAACAATCCAGCTCTTCAAAATATGAAGGTGGATGAGCGCCAGATTGCGCGCAAACGTGCCATCGTATCTTCGATGACACCTGAGGAGCGTGAAAACCCTGATTTGTTAAATCCAAGTCGTCGCCGTCGTATCGCTGCAGGTTCTGGAAATACCTTTGTCGAAGTCAATAAATTCATCAAAGACTTTAACCAGGCTAAACAGCTTATGCAAGGTGTCATGTCTGGGGATATGAACAAGATGATGAAGCAGATGGGAATCAATCCCAATAACCTTCCTAAAAATATGCCAAATATGGGAGGGATGGATATGTCAGCCCTTGAAGGCATGATGGGACAAGGTGGAATGCCCGATATGTCAGCTCTTGGAGGAGCAGGCATGCCAGATATGACCCAGATGTTTGGTGGCGGACTTAAAGGTAAAATCGGTGAATTTGCCATGAAACAGTCTATGAAACGCATGGCCAACAAAATGAAAAAAGCGAAGAAAAAACGTAAATAAAAAAGGAAAGCAGAAGTGCTTTCCTTTTTTATATAAAATATGTGATTTCTATGATTAGGCAATTTTCTTACTAGAAAAATGACTAAATAGAAAGAGTAATCTCAAATCCTTGCATCCATTCGGATTTTACTGTGATTTCGATTTTTAAAGCATCTGCTAATTGTTTGACCAGATAGAGGCCCATGCCTGTTGATTTTTTCCTTGTCTCACCTGAATCACCTGTAAAACCTTTCTCAAAGATATGAGGGAAGTCACAAGCTTTAACTCCGCAGCCATTATCCCTAATAATAAGACTTGTACGTCCCTTGTCTTTTGACATAGAAATCTTGAGTTCTGGCTTATCAGAGCTATATTTAAGGGAGTTAGCTAGTATTTGAGACAGGATAAATTCAAAACTGCGTTGATCGGTGTAGCAGATTCCTTGTATGTTTTCTACCTTAATCGTAAATTTCTTTTCTTTGAGCAAGGGATCAAAGTTTTCCAAAAGTTCCTGAATACACTCTTCGAGGTCGACATCTTCAAATAGAAAATCATTTTTTTCACTTTTAACCCTGTAATAGAATAGTATCTGTGATACATTTTCTTGGATTTGATTTTTTACATAATCCAACTTAAAAGCTGTATCCTTCGGCAGCTGGTCACTTTGGTTGTCCAAAAGGAGGGAAAGAAGCGATAGAGGAAGTTTGATTTCATGAGCCCACTTTTCAACATAGTCCTCATAGTCGGCTAGTAATGAATTGAGCTTTCCTATTTCCGCCTGTTTTTGGTAGAGCGCATTTGCGATTTCCTCGAGGCTTTCTTTCTCTGAGACAGTTGATAAACGCAATAATTCCAGCTCCGTATCTATCTTAGGATTGGCTATGAAGGCTTTATAAGCAGCTGATTTTTTCCTTTCTTTTCTTATAAGTAGGAGTGATAGGATAAAAAAGAGTAGGACTGTAGCTAAAAGATAGAGCAGGATGAGAGCTTGAAACATCCTCACGTCTGAAAGCCAAAGCAGAATCGCTGTGAATAGATCAAATACTAAAAGAACAAGTAACCAGGGCAGGTAAGTAGCTAGATATTTAAGATTCTGTTTCATCTGGACTTACCTCTTCTAGCTTGTAACCAATACCTCTGACGGACTTGACTTGAAGGGCAATGCCAGCCTGTTTCATCACCTTTTTGAGCCTTGCAATATTTACTTGAAGAGCATTTTCATCGATGAACTCAGTTGTGTTCCATAGTTTCATACTTAGTTCTTCTTTTGTGACGACAGGAGCATTAGTAACCAATAAGGTTTCTAACAATTTCCCTTGATTTTGGGGGAGTATAATCGAGTGTCCGTTGATATAAAGGGTATAGGTTTGTCTATCCAGCAGAAAATTATCTTTTTCAAGTAGATTTTGTCTGCCTTCATAGCGTTTCAGGATATTTTCTATACGTGCCAAAAATCTTTCTTTCTTGAAAGGCTTTGTTAGATACTCATCTGCCCCTAATTTCAGGGCGTAAATCTCATCTTTTAGTTGTTCACGGGAGGTGAGAACCAATATGGGCACAGAGCGTTTTGACTTGAGATTTTTACAAATTTGAAAGCCAGTTTCTCCTGGTAAATTCAAATCCAGTATGATTAGATCTGTATCGTATTGAAGCACTTGTTGGCTCGTATCTTTGAAGTCAGTCAACTTATCAACTTGATAACCCGCTTTCTCTAACAAAATAACAATTTCATCTCGAATCAAGGCTTCATCTTCAATAACCAGAATATGCTTCATATCGGTTCCTCCTTTTCCTATTTTATTCTACCTTATTCATCTCTTTTGGGTTCCATTAAGGACAACAAGTATTTGTTGCTATTTTTCTTTACAATTCTGACATAGATGACTTCAAATCCAGCTAAGAGAAGTACTATCAGCATGGCTGTGATAAATTTCTGCCCCATGGCCATTCTTGCGCTAGCGGGTACTATTCCTGTGAGGAGGGAGCTCACTCCGAAGCTACTACTGATAAGTGCAAGGGCTATTGGCAGACCAAAATACCAATTGATTTGCTTTTCTGAAGATTTACAAAGAGTTTCGTAGTTTGCTCCAAGATGGATTAAGGTCTGGTATCGTCTGTAAGATTGTCTTTGTCCCATCAAAAACTGAACGCCGATGATTGTATTTGCGACAACAAGGAAGATGATAGCCAGATAGATGGTGACATAGCTGGCAGAGATAATGTAAAATAATTGTCTTCCCATATTTTGTATATAGCTTTCATAGCCAAGAGAGGTTTGATTTAGCTTTTCATTTGTATCTGAGATAGCTCTCATCAGGCCTTTTTCCTTGACTAGTTCAGGAGCCAAGATACCACTGACATAGTTCGAATAGTGACCGTCTGTATAGCTCATAAAGGTCTCATCTGGGACTATGAGGGCTACAGAAATGGTTATTTCGCGATCCGTTACAATCGGTAAAGAATGAACCTCTCCAATCAATTTTACATCATTTCCCATGACTTTGATTTGAGGTTTTGCTTTCAGAACAGAGTTGACGAGATTCTCATCGGGGAGAAAATCTTTTCCCATATACAAGTAGGCTTCCTCGCTAGTTAATTCTAGAGGAGGGAGATTGGCAGCCTTTCTAAGTTCATTGTATTCGGAAACTGGTATGAGGTGGGAAGTAGTAGACTGTTTAAATCTTTGGAGCAAAATTTCCATGTTCTTACTGCCTTTTTGCTTTTTCAACTCCTTGATGATCTCTTCGAAGGACACGGACTCGTTTTCTTTTGGTTTCCCGACTTTGATTTGTAGAATCTTTGAGAACTGTGATGCTAGTCCTTCTGCTTCAAGCTCTTTTTTAACTGTATTCACATCAAGATTTTCATCTGTATCCTGTTTGCTATCTCTAAATGTATAATCCAATACGTGGGTTTGATTGCCTGAATTGCCACTTGAAATAGCAACACCTGCTCCAAAGAGGCACAAGGCAGAGAAGATTAAGAGGGAGCAGATGGCCAGTATAGTTGAGCGCTGGATAACTAATTCCTGAATCTGTCTAAAATTATAGGCATGAAGTTTTCGATTGTTTCCAAGCTTGACCAAAAAGTCTATAAATAAACGCATACCAAAGAAGAGTAGGATAGTTCCCAGAGTTCCTAAGAGAACGGTGATTCCCATTGTTATGACATTTTCCCAAGCTCGTCTACTCATCCCCAAGTAATAGGCTGTCCCTAGAAGCAAAATTCCGAGGACGGAAGCAAGAAGGTACACCCCCTTGGGGAGTAGTTTCTTTATCCCAGAAGGAGAATAGGCAAGCAGGTTTCCGATTTCCATATTGGCCGTCTTTGCACTTAAAAGGACAAAAACAGCTAATTTTACGGCTAGGAAGCCGATGACTGTATAGACTAGAGCTGTGGTAGATAGAGAAAATTGATGTTCAATAATCCCTAGTCCCACAATTTTAGCGGTTATTAGGCTGATTAGTTCTGAAATCAAGATAGAAATTGGAAGGCCTATTCCAAGGGCAAGGACACTGTTTCTCAAATCCTCGAGCAGGAGTAGCAAGAACAGTTTGCTTCTTCGCATTCCCAGTGTGAGATAGACACCAAATTCATGTTTTCTCCTTTCCATCTGCATACTGCTTGCGAAGTAGACTAGAAAAAAGAGAATAAAGAGCGTTGCTACATAAAGAATAGGAATCATGCTAAAGAGTTTATTTACAGCATCACTTTCTATTTGTTTGAGAAAGATCATTACATCTTGATGAGACAAAGAAAGGATGATGTAAAAGGAGATAATAGAAAGAACCATGGAACTGAAGTACAAGCCATTATTTTTTCGATCTCTCTTGCTATTTGTTGAGACTAATTTAGAAAACATTGCCATCACCTCCAGCTAGGGCTGCCATGACCTTTAGTATTCTGTGGTAGAAATCTTCTTGACTTTCTCTTGGATAATCGCGACGGATTTCATGGAATAGTTTTCCGTCTTGGATAAACAAGATGCGGTTGCAAAAGCTGGCTGCAACGGAATCGTGGGTCACCATGAGAATGGTGGTTTCTTCCACTTGATTCATTTCGGATAATTTTTGCATCAAAATGGTCGCATTTTTTGAATCCAAAGCCCCTGTGGGCTCGTCTGCAAATACAATCTTAGGGTCTAAAATTAAGGCGCGCGCAGCAGCTACCCTTTGCCGTTGACCACCTGATAATTGAGAAGGGAACTTATCCAGAAGTTCAGAAATATCCAGATATTGGGAAAGTAATTCTAACCGAACCTTGCTTTCGTCGGCATCGACCTTGTGTAAAGACAAGGGGAGTAAAATATTTTCTTTGGCTGTAAGATTGTCCAAAAGCTCAAAATTCTGGAAGAGATAGCCAATTTCCTTGCCTCTATAATCTGCTAATTGGCTCCCTTTTAACTGACCTAAATCTTTTTCTTGCATTTGAATAGAGCCGTCAGTTGGCTTGATGATTGTGGCGAGACAGTTAAGAAGGGTTGTTTTCCCAGAACCGCTACTCCCCATAATTCCTAAGAACTCACCTTTTACAACTTGAAAAGATATGCCGTTTAAGGCCTTGGTGATATTCGGCTCTTTTCCATAATGCTTTTTTAATGATTCTACTCGTAAAATTGTTTCCATGTGGAACACCTCCATCTTTTGTTACTTTCATTATAATATGAATCAGAGTAGAATAACACTTACGGATGATGTAAGAAATCTTTATCGCTGACTTTTATAGTCAGGTTATTAGAGCTATACTTACTATATTATAGCATGGTTTCAGGGATTTAAAAAGAGGAGTTGAAGCTCAAGGACTTTCCATATTACAAGAATTTCTGATTTTGAAAATATGAAAGAAAAAGCCTTAGAAACATTGATTTCTAGGGCTTTTTAACTTATTAACTCTATTCCCACTCAACGGTTGCAGGTGGTTTACTTGTAATGTCATAGACGATACGGTTAACGTGATCCACTTCATTAACGATACGTACAGAAATCTTTTGAAGGATTTCCCAAGGAATCTTGGCAAAGTCAGCTGTCATACCATCGATAGAAGTGATAGCGCGAATGGCGATGGTGTAGTCATAAGTACGACCATCACCCATAACACCTACTGAACGAACGCCTGTGTTGACAGTGAAGTATTGCCAGATATCGCGGTCAAGACCAGCTTTAGCGATTTCTTCACGTAGGATAGCATCAGACTCACGAACAGTTTCTAGTTTTTCCTCAGTGATTTCACCCATGACACGGATAGCGAGTCCTGGTCCTGGGAATGGTTGGCGCCATACGATGTGGTCTGGCATACCAAGCTCTGTACCGAGGGCACGGACTTCGTCTTTATAAAGAGTGTTCAATGGTTCAATCAGTTCAAACTGCATGTCTTCTGGAAGACCACCAACGTTGTGGTGTGACTTGATGGTTTGAGCTGTATCTGTACCAGACTCAATCACGTCAGTGTAAAGCGTTCCCTGAGCAAGGAATTTCACATCTTTGAGCTTGCTTGCTTCGTCATCAAAGACATAAACAAATTCGTTACCGATGATTTTACGTTTTTGCTCAGGGTCAGAAACACCAGCAAGTTTGTCAAGGAAACGTTTAGCAGCATCTGCTTTGACGATATTCAAACCAAACTTACCACCAAGCATGTCCATAACTTGATCTGCTTCACCTTTACGAAGAAGACCGTGGTCTACAAAGATACAGATCAATTGATCGCCGATTGCTTTCTGGAGAAGAACGCCAACAACAGAAGAGTCAACACCACCTGATAGGCCGAGAAGAACACGCTTGTCACCTACAGTTTCACGGATTTTCTTGATCTGCATATCGATGAAGTTATCCATTGACCAATCACCCTTAGCTTTACAGATGTTAAGAGCAAAGTTGCGAAGGATATCATTCCCGTATACAGAATGGCGAACTTCTGGGTGGAATTGGATACCATAGATGTGCTTGTCAGGGTTTTCAATAGCTGCATAAGGACAGTCAGCAGAAGTTCCAGTACGAACGAAATCAGCTGGAATCTCTGTAACAGCATCGCCATGGCTCATCAAAACAATCTGTTCTTCAGGAGTCCCTTCAAAGAGAGCAGAAGTGGTGTGGGTAAGTGGTGATTGGCCATACTCTCGGTTACCAGCATCACCTGCAGGAACAACTTTTCCTCCAAGTTTATGAGTTAAAAGTTGCATACCATAGCAGATTCCTAAAATTGGAATGCCAAGTTCAAAAATTTCTGGGTCAATATCAAATGAACCATCTTCGTATACAGAGTTTGGTCCACCAGAGAGGATGATCCCTACAGGGTTAATCGCACGAACCTCTGCGGCTGAGATTTTGTGACTTTTTAGCTCTGAAAAAACACCAATTTCACGAATACGGCGTGAAATCAGCTGGTTGTATTGGCTACCATAGTCCAGCACGATGATTTTTTCGACATCTTGCAAATCAGTTGAAATGTTGCTCATCTTTTTCCTTTCTCAAAAGAAATATCTTTTTCAATATTCTATCACAAATAGGGGCTAATTACCAACTAAACAAGGCAAAGTTTGACTTTTTCTTAGCAAATACGGTACAATGGAGAAAATAAAGAAAAGAAGTGAGAATCATGTTACCAGCTTATATGAAAATCCACGATCAGATCAAGAAGGATATAGATGAGCATCATTGGAAAATCGGAGAGAGACTTCCAAGTGAGCGAGATTTAGCTGAACAGTTTCAAGTTAGCCGGATGACATTACGCCAGGCTATCTCTCTCTTAGTTGAGGAAGGAGTTTTGGAGCGTCGTGTAGGAAGTGGGACCTTTGTCTCTAGCACTCGTGTCCAAGAAAAAATGCGGGGAACGACTAGTTTTACGGAGATAGTCAAATCTCAAGGGAAAGTCCCTTCTAGCCAGCTCATTTCTTACAGAAGAACCATTCCAAATGAGCAAGAGGTCGCAAAGCTAGGGATTACTCCGACAGAGAATATTATCCGCATGGAACGGGTGCGTTATGCTGACCAAGTACCGCTAGTCTATGAAGTCGCATCCATTCCTGAAAAATTTATTAAGGATTTCAAAAAAGAAGAAATCACCAGCCACTTCTTTCAGACCTTGCAAGAACATGGTTACCAAATTGGAAAATCCCAACAGATCATTTATGCGAGATTGGCTAAGGAAAAAATTGCCCATTACTTAGAAGTTGAGAAAGGGCATGCGATTCTGGCTTTGACTCAGGTTTCCTATCTCGATGATGGGACGGCTTTTGAATATGTTAAGAGTCAGTATGTGGGTGAACGTTTTGAATTTTATCTTGAAAACAACTAGTCTTAACAGACTAGTTTTTAGTTTCTAAGAAGATTAGAATTGTCAAAACAATTTGCCTAGGCTTGATTTTATTGCTTATTTACTATAAAATGAGAAGGAAAAACGTCAAACTTTTATATTGCAAATAGGAGAAAAAATGACAAAAACATTAAAACGTCCTGAGGTTTTATCACCTGCAGGGACTTTAGAGAAACTGAAAGTAGCTGTTCAATATGGTGCGGACGCAGTCTTCATCGGTGGACAGGCCTATGGTCTTCGTAGCCGTGCTGGGAATTTTACCTTTGAACAGATGGAAGAAGGCGTTCAGTTCGCTGCAAAGTACGGTGCCAAGGTCTATGTGGCTGCTAACATGGTCATGCATGAAGGAAATGAAGCAGGCGCTGGAGAATGGTTCCGTAAGTTGCGTGATATCGGGATTGCGGCAGTTATCGTGTCAGATCCAGCCTTGATTATGATTGCAGCAACAGAAGCACCAGGTCTTGAAATTCACCTTTCAACTCAAGCAAGTGCAACCAACTATGAAACTCTAGAGTTCTGGAAAGAACTTGGTCTAACTCGTGTGGTTTTGGCCCGTGAAGTTTCAATGGAAGAATTGGCAGAGATTCGCAAACGTACAGATGTCGAGATTGAAGCATTTGTCCATGGGGCCATGTGTATTTCTTACTCAGGTCGTTGTACGCTTTCAAACCACATGAGTATGCGTGATGCTAACCGTGGTGGTTGTTCTCAATCTTGCCGTTGGAAATACGACCTCTACGACATGCCATTCGGCCAAGAACGTAAGAGCCTTAAAGGTGAAATCCCAGAAGAATTTTCGATGTCTGCCGTAGATATGTCTATGATTGACCATATCCCAGATATGATTGAAAATGGTGTAGACAGTCTTAAGATCGAAGGTCGTATGAAGTCTATTCACTATGTTTCAACAGTAACAAACTGCTACAAGGCGGCTGTGGATGCTTATCTCGAAAGTCCTGAAAAGTTTGAGGCCATCAAACAGGACTTGGTGGACGAGATGTGGAAGGTTGCCCAGCGTGAATTGGCAACTGGATTCTACTATGGTACACCGTCTGAGAATGAGCAGTTATTTGGCGCACGTCGTAAAATTCCTGAATACAAGTTTGTCGCTGAAGTGGTTGCTTATGATGATGCGACTCAAACGGCAACCATTCGTCAACGAAATGTCATCAACGAAGGCGATCAAGTTGAGTTTTATGGACCAGGTTTCCGTCATTTTGATACTTATATCGAAGATCTTCATGATGCCAAGGGCAATAAAATCGACCGTGCTCCAAATCCAATGGAACTCTTGACAATCAAGGTCCCACAACCTGTACAAGCAGGTGACATGGTTCGTGCTCTGAAAGAAGGGCTCATCAACCTCTATAAGGAAGACGGGACAAGTGTTACAGTTCGTGCCTAGATAAGGAAAAGGGAATGATTCAAGCTCAAGGTTTATTGGTAGATGATGAAAGCAGGTGTGTTCATTATCATAGTGAAAAGGATATTGTTTCACTCCAGTGTTATGAATGCAAGAAATACTATGCATGCTATCAGTGCCACAATGCTATGGAAACGCATTTGTTTTCGCCCTATCCCTTGGTGCTTTCTGAGGATCGACCGATCTTATGTGGGGTTTGTAAGAGGACAATGACTTTCCAAGATTACCAAAAACAGATGGCTTGTCCTTACTGCAGTGCACCATTTAATCCAGGTTGTAAACAACACTATTCCTACTATTTTAAATAAAATGAATCGATCCAAGTTCTTAACTTGGATTTTTCGGTTTGTTTCAGAAAATATAGTAAAATCAAGAAAAACTCGCAATCTAAAATGGAAAAACTTTCTATAGAATAGTGTAAAAATAGCAAAAATAGAAATAAATCAGCTGAAACGCTTCCAACGTAAGTAAAAAGTTGACAAAAACAAATTTTAGGACTAAACTAAGTAAGTAAATTTTAAATAAAAGGAGAATTCATCATGAATTTAACATTTTTCGGTCTTTGTCTTGCCTGTATGGGTGTATCCCTTGCAGAAGGTATGTTGATGAACGGTTTGTTCAAATCAGCAGCTCGCCAACCAGACATCATCCCACAATTACGTAGCTTAATGATCATGGGGATTGCCTTTATTGAAGGAACGTTCTTGGTTACCCTCGTCTTTTCATTCGTCATCAAATAGACAAATGGAACGAGAAGAAAAGGGAGGATTCTAGATGGAAGAAAGTATCAATCCAACCATCAATATTGGTCCTGTTACCTTTGATTTAACCATGTTAGCCATGACCTTGTTGATTGTGGGAGTTGTTTTTGGCTTTATCTATTGGGCAAGTCGCAATATGACTTTGAAACCCAAAGGAAAGCAAAATGTACTTGAGTATTTCTATGACTTCGTTATTGGATTTACAGAACCTAACATTGGTAAAAGCTACATGAAAGACTACTCGCTCTTTTTCCTTTGTCTATTTCTATTTATGGTACTGGCAAATAACCTCGGTTTGATGGCGAAACTTCAAACTACAGATGGGACAAACCTTTGGACATCGCCAACTGCAAATCTCCAGTTTGACTTGGCCTTGTCATTTGGAATTATCCTGATGACCCATATTGAAGGGATTCGTCGCCGTGGGATTAAAAAATATCTAAAAGCCTATATCACACCTGGCTTTATGACTCCCATGAATATCTTAGAAGAGTTTACCAACTTTTTATCACTTGCCTTGCGGGTGTTCGGAAATATCTTTGCTGGAGAAGTGATGGCTAGTTTGCTAATCACTCTATCTCATCAAGCTCTATATTGGTATCCAGTTGCTTTTGGTGCTAACTTGGCTTGGACAGCCTTTTCTGTCTTTATTTCCTGCATCCAAGCCTATGTGTTTACCATGTTGTCTTCTATGTACTTAGGAAATAAGATAAATGATGGAGAAGAGTAGAAAGGAGTAACAGATGCACGTAACAGTAGGTGAATTAATTGGTAACTTTATTTTAATCGCTGGCTCTTTTATCCTTTTGATTGTCTTAGTTAAGAAATATGCGTGGTCAAACTTGACAAGTGTCTTCGAAGAAAGGGCAAATAAAATTGCTGCTGATATTGATGGAGCTGAACAAGCTCGTCAAAAAGCAGAAACTCTTGCCCAAAAACGTGAAGATGAATTGGCTGGTAGTCGCAACGAAGCCAAAACAATCATTGAAAATGCTAAAGAGACTGCAGAGAAGAGTAAAGCAGATATTCTGGCAGATGCTAAAGTAGAAGCGGGTCGCTTAAAAGAGAAGGCGAATCAAGAAATTGCTCAGAATAAAGCAGAAGCTTTGCAAAGTGTTAAGGGCGAGGTGGCAGATTTGACGATTAGTCTTGCTGTTAAAATCATCTCAAAAAACCTTGACAGTCATGCTCATAAGGAACTCATTGATCAGTATATCGATCAGCTAGGAGAAGCCTAATGGACAAGAAAACAGCAAAGGTCATTGAAAAGTACAGCATGCCTTTTGTCCAATTAGTGATTGAAAAAGGAGAAGAGGACCGGATTTTTGCAGACTTGGATCAAATCAAACAAGTCGCAGAAGAAACGGGCTTACCTTCTTTTTTAGCTCAGGTGGCAGTTGATGAGTCTGATAAGGAAAAAACAGTTGGTTTTTTTCAAGACTCTGTCTCACCTTTAATGCAAAACTTTATTCAGGTTCTGATTTACAATCACAGAGCAAATCTTTTTTATGATATCATTGTTGATTGTTTGAATCGTCTTGAAATAGAAACCAATCATTTTGTAGTCACGATTTCCTCAGCTCATCCTTTAACGGACGAGCAGAAGGAACGTTTGCTTCCCTTGATAGAGAAAAAAATGTCTCTGAAAGTACGGAGTATCAAAGAACAAATTGATGAAGGACTCATTGGTGGTTTTGTTATTTTTGCTAATCACAAGACAATTGATGTGAGTATAAAACAACAACTTCGAGTTGTTAAAGAAAATTTGAAATAGAAAGTGGTGTTCTTTTGGCAATTAACGCACAAGAAATCAGCGCTTTAATTAAGCAACAAATTGAAAATTTCAAACCCAATTTTGATGTGTCTGAAACAGGTGTTGTAACCTATATCGGGGATGGAATTGCGCGTGCTCACGGTCTTGAAAATGCCATGAGTGGAGAGCTGTTGATCTTTGAAAACGGCTCTTATGGGATGGCGCAAAACTTGGAGTCTACAGACGTTGGGATTATCATCCTTGGAGACTTTACAGATATTCGTGAAGGTGATACCATTCGCCGTACAGGTAAAATCATGGAAGTTCCTGTGGGGGATAGCCTGATCGGACGTGTTGTCGACCCACTTGGTCGTCCAGTTGATGGTCTTGGTGACATCCATACTGACAAGACTCGTCCAGTAGAAGCGCCAGCTCCTGGCGTTATGCAACGTAAGTCTGTATCAGAACCATTGCAAACAGGTTTGAAAGCTATTGACGCCCTTGTTCCGATTGGTCGTGGTCAACGTGAGTTGATTATCGGTGACCGTCAGACAGGGAAAACAACTATTGCAATTGATACAATCTTGAACCAAAAAGGTCAAGATATGATTTGTATCTACGTAGCGATTGGACAAAAAGAATCAACAGTCCGTACACAAGTAGAAACACTTCGTCAGTACGGTGCCTTGGACTACACAATCGTTGTGACAGCCTCTGCTTCACAACCATCTCCATTGCTCTTCCTAGCTCCTTATGCCGGAGTTGCTATGGCGGAAGAATTTATGTACCAAGGCAAGCATGTTTTGATTGTTTACGATGATCTTTCAAAACAAGCGGTCGCTTATCGTGAGCTTTCCCTCTTGCTTCGTCGTCCACCAGGTCGTGAAGCCTTCCCAGGGGATGTTTTCTACCTTCACAGTCGTTTGCTTGAGCGCTCAGCTAAAGTTTCTGATGAGCTTGGTGGTGGATCTATTACAGCCCTACCATTTATCGAGACACAAGCAGGAGATATCTCTGCCTATATCGCAACCAACGTGATTTCTATCACTGACGGACAAATCTTCCTTGGTGATGGTCTCTTCAATGCGGGTATTCGTCCAGCCATAGATGCGGGTTCGTCTGTATCCCGTGTAGGTGGTTCGGCACAAATCAAAGCCATGAAGAAAGTAGCTGGTACACTTCGTATCGACCTTGCTTCATACCGTGAGTTGGAAGCCTTCACTAAGTTTGGTTCTGACTTGGATGCAGCAACACAGGCTAAGTTAAACCGTGGACGTCGTACTGTGGAAGTATTGAAACAACCTGTTCACAAACCACTACCTGTTGAGAAACAAGTAACCATTCTCTATGCTTTGACACATGGTTTCTTGGATACGATTCCAGTAGATGACATTGTTCGTTTTGAGGAAGAGTTCCATACTTTCTTTGATGCTCATTATCCAGAGATTTTGGAAACCA
Organism: Streptococcus sp. HMSC072D07; assembly: GCF_001814835.1. Lineage (GTDB taxonomy): Bacteria > Bacillota > Bacilli > Lactobacillales > Streptococcaceae > Streptococcus. The sequence goes on along the minus strand of NZ_KV818036.1, from coordinate 33,329 downwards.
TTCGTGAAACAAAAGACTTGCCAGAAGAAGCAGTCTTGGATGCTGCGATTACAGAGTTTCTCAATCAATCCAGCTTCCAATAAGAATAGAGGTTTCAGATGGCAGTATCTCTAAATGATATTAAAACAAAAATCGCCTCAACCAAAAATACGAGTCAAATCACTAATGCCATGCAAATGGTATCGGCTGCCAAGTTAGGTCGCTCTGAAGAAGCAGCGCGCAACTTCCAAGTTTACGCTCAGAAAGTTCGTAAGCTTTTGACGGATATTCTGCATGGTAACGGATCTGGTGGTTCAACCAATCCGATGCTCATCAGTCGCCCAGTTAAGAAAACGGGCTATATCGTTATCACTTCAGACCGTGGCTTGGTTGGAGGTTATAATGCTTCCATCCTTAAAGCCGTTATGGAGTTGAAAGAAGAATACCATCCAGATGGTACAGGTTTTGAGATAATCTGTATCGGTGGTATGGGAGCTGATTTCTTTAAGGCTCGAGGTATTCAGCCAATCTATGAACTACGTGGCTTGGCAGATCAACCTAGTTTTGATGAAGTTCGTAAAATTATTTCAAAAACGATTGAGATGTACCAAAACGAACTTTTTGATGAATTGTATGTCTGCTACAACCATCATGTCAATACTCTCACAAGTCAAATGCGTGTGGAACAAATGCTTCCGATTGTTGACTTGGATCCAAATGAAGCGGATGAAGAGTATAGCTTGACTTTTGAGTTGGAAACGAGCCGTGATGAGATTCTAGAGCAATTGTTGCCACAGTATGCTGAAAGTATGATTTACGGGGCTATTATCGATGCCAAGACAGCTGAAAATGCTGCAGGTATGACAGCTATGCAGACAGCGACTGATAATGCTAAGAAAGTCATCAATGATTTGACAATCCAGTATAACCGTGCCAGACAGGCGGCGATTACACAAGAAATTACAGAAATCGTAGCGGGGGCTAGTGCCTTAGAATAAGGCTTTGCCTCCCCCGTATCAAAATGAACTTAGGACCTAGGTAAACTAGGAACCGACAGTATCTTATATAGAATAGGAGAAGGAGATGAGTTCAGGTAAAATTGCTCAGGTTATTGGACCCGTTGTCGACGTCTTGTTTGCAGCAGGGGAAACACTTCCTGAGATTAATAATGCACTTGTCGTCTACAAAAATGACGAAAGAAAAACAAAAATCGTCCTTGAAGTAGCCTTGGAGTTGGGTGATGGTATGGTTCGTACGATCGCCATGGAATCAACAGATGGTTTGACTCGTGGAATGGAAGTTTTGGACACAGGCCGTCCAATCTCTGTACCAGTGGGTAAAGAAACTTTGGGACGTGTCTTCAATGTTTTGGGAGATACCATCGACTTGGATGCTCCTTTCGCTGAAGACGCTGAGCGTCAGCCAATTCATAAGAAAGCTCCAACTTTTGATGAATTGTCTACCTCATCTGAAATCTTGGAAACAGGGATCAAGGTTATCGACCTTCTTGCCCCTTACCTAAAAGGTGGGAAAGTTGGACTCTTCGGTGGTGCTGGAGTTGGTAAAACTGTCTTGATTCAAGAATTGATTCACAACATTGCTCAAGAACACGGTGGTATTTCAGTATTTACTGGTGTTGGGGAACGTACCCGTGAGGGGAACGACCTCTACTGGGAAATGAAAGAATCAGGCGTTATCGAGAAAACAGCCATGGTATTTGGTCAGATGAATGAGCCACCAGGAGCTCGTATGCGTGTTGCTCTTACTGGTTTGACAATTGCCGAATACTTCCGTGATGTAGAAGGCCAAGATGTGCTTCTCTTTATCGACAATATCTTCCGTTTCACTCAAGCTGGTTCAGAAGTATCTGCCCTTTTGGGTCGTATGCCTTCAGCCGTTGGTTACCAACCAACCCTTGCTACGGAAATGGGTCAATTGCAAGAGCGTATTACATCAACTAAGAAGGGTTCTGTAACCTCTATCCAGGCTATTTATGTGCCAGCAGATGACTATACTGACCCTGCGCCGGCAACAGCCTTCGCTCACTTGGATTCAACGACAAACTTGGAACGTAAGTTGGTACAGTTGGGTATCTACCCAGCCGTTGATCCGTTGGCTTCAAGCTCTCGTGCCTTAGCGCCTGAGATTGTTGGTGAGGAGCACTATGCAGTTGCTGCTGAGGTTAAACGTGTCCTTCAACGTTACCATGAATTGCAAGATATCATTGCTATCCTTGGTATGGATGAACTTTCTGATGAAGAAAAGACCTTGGTTGCACGTGCCCGTCGTATCCAGTTCTTCTTGTCTCAAAACTTTAACGTTGCCGAACAATTTACTGGTCAACCTGGTTCTTATGTGCCAGTAGCGGAAACAGTTCGTGGCTTTAAGGAAATCCTTGAAGGAAAACATGACCAGCTACCAGAAGATGCCTTCCGTGGTGTCGGTTCAATTGAAGACGTCATTGCTAAGGCAGAAAAAATGGGATTTTAAGAGGTGATCTATGGCTCATTTAACTGTCCAGATCGTGACACCAGATGGCCTCGTCTATGATCACCATGCCAGCTTTGTATCGGTACGAACTCTGGATGGTGAGATGGGGATCTTGCCACGACATGAAAATATGATTGCGGTTTTAGCGGTTGATGAAGTGAAGGTAAAACGTATCGATGATGATACTCATGTAAACTGGATTGCAGTGAACGGAGGAATTATCGAGATTGCTAATGATATCATTACCATTGTAGCAGACTCAGCAGAGCGTGCTCGTGATATCGATATCAGTCGTGCAGAACGCGCGAAACTTCGAGCTGAACGAGAAATCGAAGAAGCTCATGACAAGCATTTGATTGACCAAGAACGTCGCGCAAAAATCGCATTGCAACGTGCTATCAACCGTATCAATGTCGGAAATAGACTATAAAAAAATGAACTTGAAACTCAAGTTCATTTTTTTTTAATGTGGGAAGTTGATGCAGACTGCTTCAGGGACATGGAAGTCGTTAGAAAGCTCTGCAAGACGACCACTTTTAGGATTACGCTTAAAGACGGTTGCGTTATCAGAATCTTGATGAACAGCAATGAGAAACTCTTGATCAGGAGTTAGGTCGAAATCACGTGGATTTTTACCATGGCTTGGTACAATCTCTAATAATTCCAAGCTACCATCAGCGAGGATTGTATAGACTGCAATGGAATCATGACCTCGGTTGGATGCATAGAGGTATTTGCCATCTTTTGAAAGACGAATAGCAGCAGTAGCATTAAAGCCTTCGTATCCATCTGGTAAGGTTGAAATAACTTGCATGCGTTCAAATTCACCAACCCCATCATAAATCAAGACCTCTATCGTGCTATTAAGTTCGCAGATGAGATAGGCAATCTTATAGTGGTGGTGGAAAACGATGTGGCGTGCACCTGCTCCAGTTTGGCTGTGATAAGTGTAGAGTTTATTTAGTTTTCCTTCTGGACTAACATCATAGGTTGTTACCTCATCTGTTCCTAGATCACAGGTGACGAGATACTGGTCGGGTGTTAGATCCGTAAAGTGTACATGTGGGGAAGATTGGTTTTCATGAGGACCTTGTCCACTATGCTGATCTAGATCCGTTTGGATGAGGCTACCATCCGTTTGACGTTTATAAACGAGAACTTGACCCTTATGATAGTTGGCCCCATAAACGAGACCACGCTTTTCATCCACTGCCACATAACAATGGGGAGCGCCTTCTTCAACCACATGATTTAGCAAAGCGCCATCTGTCTTGTAAGCAGCGATTCCACCTAAGCCATCCTGGCTCCCTACAGTGTATAAGTGTTGCTGTTGGTCAAAGGCAAGGTAGGTCGGACTGGGTTCAGCAGCAAAAAGTTCAAGGTTTGCAAGCTGGCCTGTTTCTATATCAAAATCTGCCTTGTAAATCCCTTTAGATAAGCGACGAGTGTAAGTTCCAAAATAAACAGTTTCTTTCATGTCCATACCTCTTAATAATGATAAGTTCATTATACCACAAAATAACTGCCATGATGCATCAGTCTTATTTATGTAAGCACTTTAAAAAAGAGTTATTTTAGATTAAAAATGGTATAATGAGAGAATGACAGAAAGGATGTATTTATGGAACATAAAGAGAAACATTTTAGCCTATCTTGGTTCTTCAAGTGGTTTTTAGATAACAAAGCTATCACTGTATTTTTAGTAACCTTGTTACTGGGGTTAAACATTTTCATTCTAAGTAAGATTAGTTTTATTTTTTTACCCGTTTTAGACTTTTTAGGGGTTGTCATGTTGCCAGTTATTTTATCTGGTTTACTTTATTACCTCCTCAATCCGATTGTGGACTGGATGGAGAAGCACAAGATCAATCGTGTTCTTGCCATTAGTATTGTTTTTGTTATTATTGGACTCTTTATCATTTGGGGGCTGGCAGTCGCAATTCCTAATCTGCAACGTCAAGTCTTAAATTTTGCGAAGAATGTGCCGACATACCTGGAAGATGCTGATAAGGTGATCAATGACCTTGTAACCAAACGCTTGCCAGATGATTTTAGACCACAGTTGGAGCAGGTTCTTTCCAATGTTTCTAGTGAGGCGACTATGTGGGCCAGCAAAATCTCTTCTCAAGCTGTTAACTGGGTTAGCGCCTTTATCAGTAGCGTTTCCCAGGTCATTGTAGCGGTTATTATCGTACCCTTCATGCTCTTTTATCTTTTGAGAGATGGGAAAGGCTTGCGGGATTACCTAACTAAATTTATCCCAACCAAGTTAAAAGAACCTGTGGGTGAAATCCTATCAGATGTCAATAAACAGCTGTCAAACTATGTTAGAGGACAAGTTACAGTAGCTATTATTGTAGCTATCATGTTTATTATTTTCTTTAAGATTATCGGTTTACGCTACGCTGTCACTCTAGGTGTAACGGCTGGTATTCTAAATCTAGTCCCTTATCTAGGTAGTTTTCTAGCGATGTTGCCTGCTTTGGTTTTGGGTTTGATTGCAGGACCTGTGATGCTTTTGAAAGTGATTATTGTCTTTATTGTTGAACAAACGATTGAAGGTCGCTTCGTTTCTCCGCTTATTTTAGGTAGTCAGCTAAACATCCATCCGATCAATGTCCTCTTTGTTCTCCTAACTTCAGGTTCTATGTTTGGTATTTGGGGAGTCTTGCTGGGAATTCCCGTCTATGCTTCTGCCAAGGTTGTTATCTCAGCTATCTTTAACTGGTATAAAAAAGTCAGCGGTCTGTATGAAGAAGAAGGGGAGGAAATCAAGAGTGAACAATAGTCAACGCATGCTCCAGGCTTTGGATGAACAGGATTTAACCAAGGCGGATCAGTATTTTCACAAAGCCCTCGAAACAGATTCAAGTGAAGTTCTTTACGAACTAGCAAGCTATCTAGAGGGAATTGGCTTTTATCCTCAAGCAAAAGAAATTTACCAAGATATCGTTACAGATTTCCCAGAAGTGAATCTGAATTTAGCAAGCATTGCTAGTGAGGATGGCAATGTTGAGGAAGCCTTTGCTTACCTTGAGGAAATCACACCCGAAAGTGACTGGTACGTATCGGCCTTGGCCTTGAAGGCAGACCTCTATCAATTGGAAGGATTGACAGATGTAGCGCGTGAAAAGTTACTGGAAGCCCTAAACTACTCAGACGATGCCTTATTAGTTTTTGGTTTGGCTGAGTTGGATAGCGAGTTAGGGAATTATCAGGAAGCTATTCAGGGCTATGCTCAATTAGACAATCGCTCCATCTATGAGCAAACGGGTGTCTCAACCTATCAACGAATTGGTTATGCTTATGCCCAGTTAGGTAAGTTTGAAGCTGCAACTGAATTCTTAGAGAAAGCTTTAGAATTAGAATACGATGACCAAACTGCCTTTGAACTGGCTAGTCTTTACTTTGACCAAGAAGAGTATCAAAAATCTGTTCTTTACTTTAAGCAGATTGATACCATTTCACCTGATTTTGAAGGATATGAGTATGGCTACAGTCAAGCATTGCATAAGGAACATCAGGTGGAAGAGGCACTTCGTATCGTTAAACAAGGTTTGGAGAAAAATCCATTTGAAACTCGGCTCTTACTAGCTGCTTCTCAGTTTTCGTATGAATTACATGATCCTAGTAGTGCGGAGCAGTTTCTCCTTACTGCTAAAGAAGATGCAGAGGATACAGAAGAAATATTCCTTCGCCTTGCAACCATTTATATGGAACAAGAACGGTTTGAGGACATTATCGCTCTCCAAAGTCAAGAACCTGAAAATCTCTTGACCAAGTGGATGATTGCCCGTTCTTATCAGAAAATTGAGGATTTAGATAAGGCCTATGAGCTCTATCAACAACTATCGTCTGACCTCAAGGATAATCCTGAGTTTCTTGAGCAGTATACTTATCTCCTGCGTGAATTGGGATATTTTGAAGAAGCCAAGGTACAGGCTGAAGCTTATTTAAAAATCGTTCCAGATGATGTTCAGATGCAAGAACTCATAGAGACACTTTAAGGATTTCTAATTTTTTTAAAATCTTATTAACAGAAACGAATGACCTTGAATGAATGATTTAAAAGACCTCAGAGGTCTTTTCTTTTTTACTAATATAATATAAATGTTAGAATTTCTTATAGCCAATTTAGATGAAGTTTTGAACAATGAAAGCCTGCTAACTCCTATTAAATAAGAGTTTAAAGGTATGATTTGAACATCGAACTACTATGAAATACTTGACAAATTTATATAAGAATATATAATAATAAATAGGGGAATCTATCCCCAAAAATAAAGGAGGCAAATGTTGTGAAAGAGATTAATAAAAAACTTTCTCATGCATTCATGGCGCTATTGTTAGTAGCTTCAGTATTTATCCCAGTACTAAGAACTAGCAATGTGGTTAAAGCTGCTGAACTACCATCTAGTAGCTATACGCTAACGACAGTACCGACAATTAACAATAATAAGTTAGTTGATGGTGCAGAGTATGGTGAAGGGAAATTTTACCTTCAAACCACTTACAAATTCGACAACTCAACAACGTTGAAGAATGGTGACTTTATGGTTTATAAAGTTCCAAATGAATTCAAAATTGAATCAGATTCAACTACTGAAATCTTTGGTAACGATGGAGTCACTAAAGTTGCTGAGTTAACGACAAATAAGTCTGCAAATACAGCGACTGTAACGGTAAGTAACGAAGATTATTTTGCTAACTTACCTGAAGAGAAACAAATTTCGGCCTTATTTACTGTTGTATGGGCTGATAATGTTGAACTCAATAAGTCGTATCCAATCGACATTCCTGGAGCAGGAGTATACAATTTGACTCGTATTGTTCCAGATGAGGATCCAACAGGATTTACTAAATGGGGAGTTCAAGATACGAACGATCCAAATTATATTAATTGGTATATTCGCGTAAACAAATATGCTAATCCTTATGAAGGTGTTTCGATTCAAGATACAATCCCTGAAGGGCAAGTATTAGCTAGTGAGATTACAGGTTACTACTTTACTGAATGGGGTAAGGATGAGCCTCATCCACTTTTGAATCCAAGTCACATTGTTGTTCAAGATTCTAATCGCTTCACTATTACTCCAAATGGTAATGGTGATCTAACCAACCAAGGTTTGTATGTAGTTTATAAGACTCGTATCACAGCTCCAGTTGATAATACAACAAAGAAAGCTTTCAATAACGTTAAAATTACGACTTCGACTGAAAACTTTGATGTAGAAGGTTTTGCACCATTAACCACAACTGAAGGTATTAGTTCTGGTTCACGTTCTACAGAAGTTTCATTTGAGGTTTCTAAGCAGTTAAAAGGAAAAGACCTAGCTGCTGAAGAATTTAGCTTCCAACTACTTGATCCAAACGGATCAGCTGTTGAAACTGTTAAGAACGATAAAGATGGCAAAGTGAAATTTAAAGCCGTTAAATTCTCTACAGTGGGTACTTATAAGTATCAGATTAAAGAAGTTAATGATCAAAAACCAGGTTTTGCTTACGATGATAAGACTATTAACGCAGAAGTTACTGTAACAGATGTTTATGGTGAGAAGTTTGCAAGTGTTAAATATGACAATAAAGTTTTTGTAAATTCGTATTCTGTTAAATCTGCAACAACTTCAATTACTGCTAAAAAAGTCCTAAATGGTAAACCTCTTGAGGCAGATAAATATGAATTTGAATTGAAAGAAGGCGACAAACTTGTAGCAACAGCTAAGAATGCTGCAGACGGAACAGTTGCTTTCCCAGCAATTGAATATACTGCTGCAGGAACTCACACATACACGATCACTGAAAAAAGTGGTAATGAAACTGGTGTAACTTATGATAAAAATGCTTATACAGTAACAGTAAAAGTTGCAGACAATGGTCAAGGTCAATTTGTAGCAACAGTTACAGGTAATAATCCAACCTTCACAAATACTTATGCTGCTGAGACTCCAGGATCTTCTGATAACAAACCTAAACAACCAGAAGGAACTAAAGAACTACCAAATACTGGTACATCTGAAATGACTATGCTGTTTACTGTTGTAGGAGTAGTACTTGCATTTGGTTCCATTCTCTTATTCCGTTTCAAAAAAGTTAAATAATCTAGTTGAAAAATCTTGATGCCTTTGCTATGGCATCATCAAAGAGCCACTTGTATGGATAGTAGAAATGATACTATTCTTATAAAGTGGTTCTTTTTTTATATCTCTAGAGCTATGAAGTGAATGTGAGTAAACAGAGTTCTGTGTCAATGAAATCTTTATAGATATTTGATCAAAAAATTTGATCATTGTTCTCTCAGAATTAGAAGTTAAATCTATATTTTCGTCTAGAATCCTTGTAATTCTCCGAATTCTTTAAGATAATATTTTGCTCTTATTTCTCAGAAAAAGGTGTATAGTTCAAGGATTATAGAATTTTTTTACAAAAACCCTTGCTAAATTGTTTATTTATGCTATAATAGGAACAATAATTTTTAGGAGGTGCAGTATGTCTTATATGTTTGAGATATTACCAAGTTTATTGAACGGTGCAAGTATGACTCTTCAAGTCTTTGCTCTGGTCTTGATCTTTTCAATTCCTTTAGGTATTGTCGTTGCCTTTGCTTTACAAGTCCGCTGGAAACCCCTCCATTATCTGATTGACCTTTATATTTGGGTGATGCGAGGGACTCCCTTGCTCTTGCAATTAATCTTTATTTACTATGTTCTCCCTAGCATTGGGATACGTTTAGATCGTTTTCCTGCTGCTGTGATCGCTTTTGTATTGAACTATGCAGCCTACTTTGCTGAAATCTTTCGTGGTGGGATTGAAACCATTCCAAAAGGGCAGTATGAGGCTGCAAAAGTGTTAAAATTTAGCCCCTTTGCTACAGTTCGCTATATCATCCTTCCTCAAGTGACAAAGATTGTCTTACCGAGCGTCTTTAATGAAATCATGAGTTTGGTCAAGGATACTTCTTTGGTCTATGCTCTTGGGATTTCAGATTTGATTTTAGCAAGTCGGACAGCAGCCAATCGAGATGCTAGTCTTGTTCCTATGTTTTTAGCTGGAGCGATTTATCTAATCATGATTGGTCTTGTAACCATTGTAGCGAAAAAACTTGAGAAGAAGTACAGTTATTACAGATAGGAGGATTGCTATGTTAGAATTACGAAACATTAACAAGGCCTTTGGTGGCAAACAAATCTTAACCAATTTCAGCCTATCAATTCCTGAAAAGCAAATCCTTGCAATCGTAGGTCCATCAGGAGGCGGAAAGACAACCCTATTACGTATGCTAGCTGGATTAGAAACCATCGATTCTGGAGAAATCTACTATAACGGCGAATCGCTAGCTATAGACGAACTAGAAAAGCGCAATCTTCTGGGATTTGTTTTCCAAGATTTTCAACTCTTTCCACATTTGTCAGTTCTAGATAACTTAACTCTGTCGCCTATAAAAACAATGAGCATGGAGAAGGAAGTTGCTGAGAAGAAGGCGCGTGGTTTGTTAGAACAACTTGGGTTAGCTGGACATGCAGATGCCTTTCCATTCTCACTTTCAGGTGGGCAAAAACAACGGGTGGCCTTAGCACGTGCTATGATGATTAACCCAGAAATTATTGGATATGATGAGCCTACATCAGCCTTAGACCCAGAATTGCGATTAGAAGTAGAAAAACTTATCCTTCAAAATAAAGAGCGTGGGATGACTCAGATTGTTGTGACCCACGATCTTCAGTTTGCGGAAAACATTGCTGATCAGATCCTTAAGGTTGATCCAAAGTAGGACTAGGAGGTGCCTATGAAGAGAAAGAAAATTGCCCTTGTACTTGCTCTGTTCTTTAGCTTCTTCCTGACGGCTTGTACTCAAAAGGCAAGTGATCCAAATCAGGATAATTGGGCCAAATATCAAAAACAGGGAAGCATTACCATTGGCTTTGACAATACCTTTGTTCCCATGGGATTTGAGGAAAAGAATGGCCAGTATGCAGGCTTTGATATTGACCTGGCCCAAGCTGTTTCTGAAAAGCTAGGAATTCAGATTAAATTTCAACCCATCGACTGGGATATGAAAGAAACCGAACTACAAAACGGTACTATTGATGCCATCTGGAATGGCTATACAGCTACAGATGAACGGAAAGAGAAGGTTGCTTTTACCATTCCTTACATGGAAAATCAACAAGTTTTGGTCTCTAAAAAGTCTCAAAATATCCACTCAATTCAGGATATGACTGACAAAGTTCTAGGGGCCCAGGCAGGATCTTCTGGCTATTTGAATTTTGAACGACAACCTGAACTACTCAAGAATCGAGTGAAAGACCAGAAAGCCAATCAATACCAAAGTTTCAATGAAGCCTTGATTGATTTAAAAAATGATCGGATTGATGCCTTGTTGATTGACCGGGTATATGCCAATTATTATCTCCAGTCTGAAGGGATATTAAGCGACTACAATGTCTTTTCAGCTGGATTTGAAAGTGAAGCTTTTGCAGTGGGTGTTAGACCTGCTGATAAAACTTTGCTAGATGCTCTGAATCAAGCCTTTATCTCACTATACCAAGAAGGAAAATTCCAGGAAATCAGCCAGAGATGGTTTGGGGAAGATGTAGCCACCAGTCAAGTTAAAAATCAAGAATAAGAAAAGAGATTGAGTTTTTCCTCAGTCTCTTTTTTTTTATCAAAAAAACCTCTGGCAAGTACCAGAGGATAAGAGCTTATACTCAATGAAAATCAAAGAGCAAACTAGGAAGCTATCCGCAGGCTGCTCAAAACACTGTTTTGAGGTTGTAGATAAGACTGACAAAGTCAGGAACATATATCTACGGCAAGGAAACTCTGACGTGGTTTGAAGAGATTTTCGAAGAGTATTATTTCATTGTTGGGAAGAGCAATACATCACGGATAGTGGTTGTATCAGTGAGGAGCATGCAGAGACGGTCGATACCGATCCCCAAACCACCTGTTGGAGGCATACCGTATTCAAGGGCCTCGATGTAATCGTAGTCAATGCCAGTTGCTTCGTCGTCACCAAGTTCTTTAGCTTTCGCCTGGGCTTCAAAACGGCTAAGCTGGTCGATTGGGTCGTTCAACTCAGTAAAGGCATTACCGTACTCCTTAGTCATGATGAAGAGCTCAAAACGGTCAGTAAAGCGCTCATCTTCAGGATTTTTCTTAGCGAGTGGAGAGACAGCTACTGGATGTCCGTAGACAAAGGTTGGTTGGATCAAGGTTTCTTCAACAAATTCTTCAAAGAAAGCGTTGATGATGTGACCAACTTCAGTGTAGTGTTTTTCAACTGGAACTTTCTTCTCAGCAGCGATAGCTTTTGCTTCTTCGAAGGTCATGTCTTGCCAGAAGTCTACCCCAGTAATTTCTTTGATAGCATCCACCATATGAACACGTTTAAATGGTTCGTTGATTTTGATTTCAGTCCCTTGATAGTTTACTGGACCATCACCCTTAACTGCCTTAGCAGCGTGTTGGATAATACCTTCCGTCAAGTCCATGATATCTTGGAAATCTGCATAAGCTTGGTAAACCTCGATAGAAGTAAACTCAGGGTTATGAGTAGCATCCATTCCTTCGTTACGGAAGATACGGCCAATTTCATAGACACGTTCCATACCACCAACGATAAGACGTTTTAAGTGAAGCTCAGTCGCGATACGGAGCACCATGTCAATGTTTTGGGCATTGTGGTGAGTGATAAATGGACGAGCAGCAGCACCACCAGCTTCGTTGTGAAGAACAGGTGTTTCCACTTCAAGGAAACCTTTTTGATCAAGAAAACGACGGATTTCAGAGATGATTTTTGAACGAGTGACAAAGCGCTCAAAGCTTTCACGGTTCGAAATCAAGTCAAGGTAACGTTTACGGTAAATTGTTTCAACGTCTGTCAAACCGTGGAATTTCTCTGGAAGCGGGCGAAGTGCTTTAGACAAGTGAGTGATGTGAGTTGCCTTGATAGAAAGTTCTCCCATATCTGTACGCATCACTTCACCTTCGACACCAAGGAAGTCACCCAGGTCTGCTTTTTTGAAGATTTCGTAGTTTTCTTCACCGACTTCGTCTTTACGAACGTAGATCTGGATTTGACCTTCTCGGTCTTGAAGATGGGCAAAGCCAACTTTCCCTTTTCCACGTTTGGTTACTATGCGTCCAGCGATAGTAGCAGTTTCATTTAATTCATGTAATTGTTCTTTATCAAGTTCTGCAAATTTGTCTTTTAGCTCTTGTGAGTTAGCAGTACGTTCAAAACGTTTTCCGAAGGGATCGATTCCTTGTTCACGGAGCGCAGCCATTTTTTCACGGCGAACGATCTGCTGGTCATTTAGTTCTTCCATATGTTCTGTAGACATGGGTTCCTCCTAATTTTACTCAAAATTTGATACGATGAGTCATTTTTTGCGATACTCCCATTTTATCATAAATAGCAGAGAAATTCACGGATATTCTTTGAAAACTAAAAAGAACTTGACTATTAAGATCAAGTTCCATTATTTTCTTTGATAGGAAGTGTCATTCCATCTTTCCAGAGTGAAGGTTTCAAAATCCTCAGTGTCCAAAATTGTCAGACTAGCATTGGCCAAGCCTCCATCTTTGCGAAGGTGAGCCTCTTTATAGCCTAAGAGAGTGCGTAGGCTAGCAGTGAGATTTGCCCCATGCCCGACAATCAGAATGTTTTCAGCCGAACTTTCTTTCAGAGATTTGATAAACTGAATGGTTCGCTGAGTCGTAGAGTAGAGAGATTCGGCTTCAAACATCCTCGTATCAAACTGAGCTAGATTAGAGCGAAAGGCCTTGATTTGTTGCGGGTAGATGGCATTGAGCGTAGCGATTTTTAATCCCTCTAGTTTGCCAAGTTGCCATTCACGTAGGTCAGGAATGCTCTTTAAAGGACAAGGGGCCTGGAGTTGACTTTGGATAATTTCAGCAGATTTAACGGCTCTGGGTAAATCACTAGAATAAATCGTATCAAAAGGAATTTCCTTGAGATACTGGCCAAGTTGTTTTAGGATGTCAATGGACTCTGGAAGAAGGGGAGAGTCACCGCTAGCACCTTGAAAACGTCCTTCAAGATTCCAGACGGTACGACCATGACGAACAAAATAGAGTTCCATTACTTACTTTCCTCCAAGAGATCAGCAAAATCTGCTTTTACAAAGCTGGCTAAGTCTTGAGGTCGGATGATGATACTATGCCCAACTTCTCCAGCAGAAACAATCATTTGGTCCAAATCCAAAGCAGTCTGATCAATAAAAATGGGATAATTGTGTTTTTGGCGAATGCCGACGGGGTTATTAGCCCCATGAATATAGCCTGTCGTTTTTTCTAGGTCTTTTTGAGGAATCATGCTGACTTTTTTATTACCAGAAACCTTTGCTAGTTTTTTCTCAGCTAGGTGTTCTATTATGGGAACGATTCCGATGATTGGTCCCGTTTTGTCTCCTAATAGAGCCAAGGTTTTAAAGATATGAGTTCGATCATATTCCGAAGGAAGTTCACCCTCAAGCGCGTTGATTTGAATACCAGTATGGTCAATACCCGCCTTGGTCAAGATTTGCTCGACCAAGGTTTTTTTATTCTTAACTTTCTTTGCCATTATTTATACTTATCCTCCAATTGACTCATCCAGATACCAAGCCAAATGCCAAGTGCAAAGAAGAAGGCGATGAGAACATAGCTCACAATAGAAAGTCCAGTGTATTGGATACTTTCAGCATTTCCAGCATTTGGAATCAAAATCAAGAGAGTGCTTGACATCACAATCCCAATGATGAAGTGATACACACGCGAGTGGTAGTTGTTCAAGGCGTGGTCCATTAATTTTGAAAAAATGATGAGGGTTGCTCCTGCACCAATGCCGATAGGAAGGAAGGTTCCAAATAAATCAAAGGTTTTAAAACCAGTTAGCATAGGAGCATACAGTCCCAAAATCAAGAGTAGATTTGATGGACTTAAACCAGGCACCAAGACACCTAGAGCTAAAAGAGCACCCGCTAAGATGAAACTAGCGAAACTAGCACTGAGAGAACCAACAACAAAGTTTAGCGCGTAGAGCCCTAGGCCTGAAAGGATAAAGGTAGTCCAGAACCAGACTAGGTCAATCTTGTCACGATCAGATTCTCGAGTAGATTCTTTAAGGAGACTTGGAACTGTACCGATGATAGCTCCAGCAAAACTCCATAAAACATAGACCTGGTAATTTTCTAGCAGATACTCGATTGGATAAGAAAACAAACCAATACCTAGCAACATCCCGATTGCTACTGGGATAAAGTATAGGACATTCTCTTTAAAATCCTTAAAAGGATGAGCCAGAAAGCTAATCATTCGCTCGTAGATCCCCAAAATAGCTGCTAAAACACCACCTGAAATTCCAGGTAGGATAAATCCTAAGGCGATGACTATTCCCTTAATAACTCTTGCAATCCATGAAAACATCATAAAATCCTCAATTTCATAAAATTCTTTCTCTATTCTATCAATTATAACACAGACGAGAAGAAAATGAAAAAACAAGTGAAAAAGAGAGCAATTTTCACTTGTCTTATGGTCTTAAAAATAGTTTTCTGAAGGTTTCTTCTTTTTCCTTCAAGGTAGAAATGAGATTAATATCTAAATGATGTTCAAATCCAGCAATTCTTCCTTTTGAAGTATATTGATGGAGGTCATAGTCTAAATCAGTATTAGGCGTGGTTTCAAAGTAACCTGAATTCGTTCCATAAGATGGAATCCAGACAGCAGAGAACTTATCTGTATTGATACTATGCTCTTGCATAAAATAAACACCGATGTAAATTCCGATATTTTTGGCGCCAAGGGCTTCTAGTTTAGCCCTAAAAGCTTCAACACCTTCGTTCATATCGGACATTGTTTTTTCTTCAACATCGAGCCAATAGTAACTAGGGTTGTATGGAGAAGCAGCATTGTAGAAAACCTCAGCAGCTTTTTCCATTTTTTCCTTACTAGTACCTGCTAGATAGGCATAAACAGCAACTGGAACATTCCGCTTTTGAAATTCTGAAATATGATTTATATAGGCTTTATCGACACCATTGGCATAGGCGGCATTATTTGTTTCAGTATGCTGACCCCCATTGTGGACACGAACAATAACACCAGAAATATTTTGAGATAAGGTATCGTAGTTGATTTCCTCAGGACTTTGCCAACCAGAGACATCAATGATAGGTTTGTCAAGATTATGCAAGGCCTGATTTTCAACCTGGACTGCATTGGGTTTTGATTTGACAGGGTGGTCTTCATAAGTTGGTCTATTGAGGATCAAAATAGCTATAAATATAGTAAATAAAGTAAAAATAATAGCTGGATGAATCTTTTTTCTCATATTTAAATAGTTTAACGTAAATAGACAAAAAAATCAAAGAAAACATCGGAAAAAGTGAATAAATGGGCGTCTTTTCCCTATTTCTCTGTTTGTTTACTCCTAAGAAACTAAATTATGGTATAATATAAGGGAATTTCTAGAGAAAAGAGAAGATTATGTCAAATTATGCCATTATTTTAGCAGCGGGTAAAGGTACTCGCATGAAATCAGATCTTCCAAAGGTACTTCACAAAGTAGCAGGAATTTCGATGTTGGAACATGTTTTTCGTAGTGTTGGTGCTATTCAACCTGAAAAAACAGTTACTGTAGTTGGTCACAAGGCTGAGCTAGTTGAGCAAGTATTGGCTGGTCAGACAGACTTTGTTACCCAATCAGAACAACTAGGAACTGGGCATGCTGTCATGATGGCAGAGCCCATTCTCCAAAATCGTACTGGGCACACCTTGGTTATCGCTGGGGACACTCCTCTGATCACAGGTGAAAGTTTGAAAAACCTCCTGGACTTCCATATCAATCACAAAAATGTGGCGACTATTTTAACAGCTGAAGCAGCTGATCCTTTTGGATATGGTCGAATTGTCCGCAACGATAACGCAGAAGTTCTTCGTATTGTTGAGCAAAAAGATGCCTCTGACTTTGAAAAGCAAATCAAGGAAATCAATACAGGAACTTATGTATTTGACAATGAACGTCTTTTTGAAGCTCTTAAAAACATCAACACCAACAATGCCCAAGGTGAGTACTATATTACTGACGTGATTGGTATTTTCCGTAACGCAGGTGAGAAGGTTGGCGCCTATACTCTCAAGGATTTTGATGAAAGTCTTGGAGTAAACGACCGTGTGGCTCTTGCCACTGCGGAAGCAGTGATGCGCCGCCGTATCAACCAAAAGCACATGGTTAATGGTGTTAGCTTTGTCAATCCTGAAGCAACTTACATCGACATTGATGTTGACATTGCTCCTGAGGTCCAAATCGAAGCCAACGTTACCTTGAAAGGTCAAACGAAGATTGGTGCGGAGACTATTTTAACAAATGGAACTTATATCGTAGATAGTACCGTTGGAGCTGGAGCCGTGATTACGAATTCCATGATTGAGGAAAGTAGTGTTGCGGACAGTGTGACAGTCGGTCCTTATGCCCATATCCGTCCAGGTTCAAGTCTTGCTTCTCAAGTTCACATTGGAAACTTTGTTGAAGTAAAAGGATCTTCAATCGGTGAAAATACTAAGGCGGGTCATTTGACCTATATCGGAAACTGCGAAGTGGGTAGCAACGTTAATTTTGGTGCGGGAACTATTACAGTCAACTACGATGGCAAAAATAAATACAAAACTGTCATTGGCAATAATGTCTTTGTTGGATCAAACTCAACTATTATTGCTCCTGTAGAACTTGGGGATAATTCTCTGGTTGGAGCGGGTTCAACTATTACCAAGAATGTTCCTGCTGATGCCATTGCTATCGGCCGTGGACGACAAGTTAACAAAGATGAGTATGCAACACGCTTACCTCATCATCCGAAGAACCAGTAGGAGTTTGTCATGGAATTTGAAGAAAAAACGATTAGTCGGAAGGAAATCTATCAAGGTCCTATTTTCAAACTAGTACAAGATCAGGTGGAACTACCAGAAGGAAAGGGTACTGCCCAACGTGACTTGATTTTTCACAATGGAGCTGTTTGTGTACTAGCTGTGACAGCTGATGACAAAATCGTTCTCGTTAAGCAATACAGAAAGGCTATTGAGGCGGTTTCTTATGAGATTCCTGCTGGTAAACTAGAACTTGGTGAAAATGCTGATCCAATGGCGGCGGCCCTTCGTGAATTGGAAGAAGAAGTTGCATACACTGGTAAGTTAGAACTGTTGTACGATTTCTATTCTGCGATTGGATTTTGTAATGAAAAACTAAAACTCTACCTTGCTAGTGATTTGATCAAGGTGGAAAATCCTCGCCCACAAGATGATGATGAAACCTTGGAAGTTCTAGAAGTAAGTCTAGAGGAAGCCAAGAACCTGATCCAGTCAGGTCATATCTGTGATGCCAAGACCATTATGGCGATTCAGTACTGGGAACTACAAAAGAAATAGAGGAGAAACCCATGGGAAAACCTTTATTAACAGACGAAATGATTGAACGTGCCAATCGTGGTGAGAAAATCTCAGGACCACCTCTTCAAGATGACGAGGAAACAAAGATCCTACCAACGTCTTCACAACATTTTGATTATTCACGTTCTAGAGACCACGGTTTTAGTCAAGATACATTAACAATCGAAGTAGAACCAACGATTCATAAAAGTCGTCGCATTGAGAATACCAAGAGAAATGTTTTTAATTCAAAACTCAATCGCATCTTGTTTGCAGTCATCCTACTTTTGATTTTGTTAGTGTTGGCAATGAAACTCTTGTAATTGAAAGGACTTGAAATGAAAATTGGAATCATTGCTGCCATGCCAGAAGAACTCGTATATTTGACTCAAAATTTGGACAAAACTCAAGAAATCCAGGTCTTGGGGAACACCTACTACACTGGTTCTGTTGGCAATACAGAAGTTGTCCTAGTTCAGAGTGGGATTGGAAAGGTCATGTCGGCTATGAGTGTAGCGGTGTTAGCTGACCATTTTCAGGTAGAAGCCATTATCAATACAGGATCAGCAGGTGCTCTTGCCGAAGGGATTGCTGTGGGAGATGTAGTGATTGCGGATAAGTTGGCTTACCATGATGTGGATGTGACTGCTTTTGGTTATGCTTATGGCCAAATGGCTGGTCAACCTCTTTACTTTGAATCAGATAAGAAGTTCATCGCTAGGATTATAGAAAACTTATCTCAATTAGAGCAGACATGGCACCTAGGCTTGATTGCTACAGGGGACAGTTTTATAGCTGGTGATGATAAGATTGCTAGTATCAAATCCCACTTTCCAGATGTTTTAGCTGTTGAAATGGAAGGGGCTGCTATTGCACAAGCGGCTCAGGCTCTTGGCCTATCTTTCCTAGTCATTCGTGCCATGAGTGACAATGCCAATCACGAGGCCTCTATCTCTTTTGATGAGTTTATTATCGAAGCTGGACGTCGTTCTGCCCAAGTATTACTAGCCTTTTTAAAGGCCTTGGATTAAGCGGAAATTTGACAGTTTATCTAGCTTATGATAAGATTTAAATAAAGAAAAGCTAGAAAACGTTTCAGAGGATATTATGAGTATTGAAATGACCGTCAGTGAGATTGCAGAGGTCTTAGGACTATCTCGTCAAGCAATCAACAATCGTGTCAAAGAACTTCCAGAAGAGGACACGAAAAAAAATGACAAAGGTGTAACTGTAGTTACTCGAAGTGGCTTGATCAAGCTAGAGGAAATCTACAAAAAAACGATTTTTGAAGATGAACCAGTCAGTGATGATGTCAAACAACGCGAACTGATGGAAATCTTGGTCGATGAGAAGAATGCTGAAATTCTTCGATTGTACGAGCAACTCAAGGCCAAGGACCAGCAGTTGACAGAAAAAGATGAGCAGATGCGCATCAAAGACCGTCAGATTGCAGAAAAGGACAAACAGTTGGACCAACAACAACAGTTAACTCTTCAAGCCATGAAGGATCAAGAAACCTTGAAACTCGAGTTGGACCAAGCAAAAGAAGAAGTCCAAGCAACCAAAAAAGGCTTTTTTGCTCGCCTTTTTGGAGGAAAATAAAGAAGCTGTTTGGGTTACTCACTAACCTAATGGCTTCTTTTATTATTTATAGTTTAGTTTGGGTAGTAATTGAGGTAAATAATGGAAAAATTAAGAGATTATATCGCCTTTGATTTGGAATTCAATCAACACGAGGGGGTTACCCATTTAATTCAAGTATCGGCAGTCCGTTTTCAAGATGGACAAGAAAGTGCTACTTTTGATTCTTATGTTCATACTACAGCACCTTTAAAGAGTTTTATCAATGGTTTGACTGGGATCACAGCTGAAACCTTGAAAGATGCGCCAAAGGTAGAACAAGTTCTAAAAGATTTTCAGGCATTTGTCGGCAACTTACCTATCATTGGTTACAATGCAGCTAAGAGTGATTTGCCTATTCTATTGGAGCATGGTATTGATTATCGTGACCAGTATAAGGTTGATCTATATGAGGAGGCTTTTGAACGCCGTAGTTCTGATCTACACGGCATAGCCAATCTTAAATTGCAAACTGTTGCAAATTTTTTAGGCTTTCACGGGAAGTCTCATAACAGTTTAGAGGACGCCCGCATGACGGCGCGTGTTTACGAAGCCTTTTTGGAATCGAATGACGGAAAGCTATTAATAGAAGACCAGAGTAGTTTTTCTATGAATAATCCTTTCGGTGGCTTAGATTTATCCCAATTTTTAGATTAGGAGTGCCTATGAAACCTGAAAAACCTAAAAAGCTAGGTTTTAGGAAGATATACTATAACCTAGATAAGATTTTATTTCTATTTTTCTTGATATTTATGATGGTTGAGTTTGTCTGGCTACCATTGAATTCATGGATTGCTGGCATGCTTCTGAGACAAACTGGTTACTTGTTTATCTCCTACAATAACTTTTGGGCGATTATACAAGGCTCGCCTTTTATCAGTTTAGCCTTTCTCATCTTAATTGCAATCAATCTCCTGGTTGCTTATTTCCAGATTTGTCTTTTGTTTATCGGGGCCCGCCATCTTCTCTATCATGAAAAGAGAACTTTAATAGAGTACAGTAGAAAAGTATTTCACCAGAGCTTTTTATTCGTTAAGCGATTGAGCTTTTGTAAGATGGCCTTTGTCTTTTTTTACATTGCTTTGCTTTTCCCTTTTATTAGGAAAATTTTAAAAATCTACTATCTCAACAAGATTATTATCCCCGATTTTATCGTTACATATCTAGAAGATAAGAACTGGCTAGTAGGGCTGGTGATCATAGCATCCGCTTGGATCTTTCTCTACATCTCTGTCCGATTTATGTTTGCCCTTCCTAAGATTCTCTTTGAAAGAAAGACCGTAAGAGAAAGTGTGAAATATAGTCTCCAAAAGACAAAGAAAAATGTCCTTTTCTTCTCTTGGCATCTTTTACTCATTATTATTAAAACCTATCTCTTCTTCTTTGCTTTGTTAATTCCCTTGCTTTTTGCGCAAGCAGTGATGGATAATTTAACTCAAAAAGAATCCTTGATTCTCGGTGTGATTAATTTTGTCTTGATTAAAAATTTCCATTATATGACTCTGACTTACTTCTTAGTGAAGTTCGTTTCCTTCCTGACAGGAGAAGAGCTAGAGATTATGCCAAGGCGAAAGAAAGATCATCTGATGAGATGGGGTGTTATGGGGTGTGCAAGCATCTTCTTTGCGATAGAAGGCTACGTTTATCTGGAATCTCCGGATACCAATACACCTTTAGTGATTTCGCACAGAGGAGTAAGTAATAAAAACGGTGTTCAAAATACTGTTCAGTCTTTAGAAAAAACAGCTCAACTAAAACCAGATCTCATCGAAATGGATGTGCAGGAAACGAAAGACGGTCATTTCGTGATGATGCACGATGCCAACCTCAAAAATTTAACAGGTATTAATGCTACACCGCAAGATTTGACTCTGGATGAATTAACAAATACAGATATTCACGAGAATGGTTATCAAACAAAGATTTCAAGCTTTGATGCTTATTTAGAGCGTGCAAATGCTTTAAACCAAAAATTGCTGATTGAGATTAAAACCAGTAAAAAAGATAGTCCGCAAATGATGGACCATTTCCTCGAAAAGTATGGGGCGACTATCAAGAAATATGGACATCAGATGCAATCACTAGACTACCATGTGATTGATAAAGTGTTGAATTATGATTATGAAATTCCAGTTTACTTTATTCTTCCCTATAACAGTATCTTCCCAAGAACCAAGGCAACGGGTTACACTATGGAGTACTCGACTTTGGATGAATACTTTGTCAATAAACTCTGGACAACTGATCAGAGACTCTATGTTTGGACCGTAAATGGTTCGGAGGCATTTGATAAAGCAGTTCGTCTCGGCGCAGATGGCATGATTACTGATGATCTTGAAATGGTCCAGTCACAAGTCACAATGGCTCAAGACGATCCGGAATATACGGAATTACTCTTAAAGAAAGCAATGGAATTCTTTGATTTCTAAGAAAAAAAGAGAAACAGATGTTTCTCTTTTTTTGTGGATTAGAAAGGCAATTTTCCAGCAAAAGCTCCTAGTTTCTTCTTAGTCGTTTCATCAATTTGTTCAAGTGCTGCGTTAATTGCTTGCGCAGTCATGTCAGAAAGGGTTTCGAGATCTTCTGGATCTACAACTGCTGGGTTGAAGTCAATGCTGACAACTTTTTTGTCTCCAGTTAGGGTTGCTTGGACAAGGTCCTGAGCTGATTTTCCAACAAATTCCATGGCAGCGAGTTCTGCTTGGCTCTGTTCCATTTGTTTTTGAAGTTTTTGTGCTTGGCGCATCATGTTTTGCATGTTCATCATGGCGGTTTACAGTTTCCTTTTTCTATTATTTTCCTTTTTATTTTATCAATTTTAGGTGCAAAAGTCTATTATTTGTTTAATTCATTAGATATATGAACTTTTATAATGAGTCCCTTAAACAACTTTTAAGAAATTTACTATGCACACCTGGTATTCTTTGCGAAACAAATAAATTTCATTTAAGTTTTCTTTAAGGATTCTATTATATTCTAGAGAACTCTATGTTAACCGAACGTTAAGCAGAAAATATAGAGGATAACCTAATTTTATTTCTTAATTTGTTATAGTCTTTCCAGATTTAGTAACACATTGTTCACTTTTTACCTTTAATGGTGTGTTGATTAGACTAAATGACGCTCTGTCTTTTTTTCATGATGGAGACAGATTGTGATATAATAGATGGTAATGAGTTTTTTAGAATAAACTAAAGGAGAATATAAATGATCTATGCAGGAATCCTAGCCGGGGGAACTGGCACACGCATGGGAATCAGTAATTTACCAAAACAATTCTTGGAGTTGGGTGATCGACCTATTTTGATCCACACAATTGAAAAATTCGTCTTAGAACCAAGTATTGAAAAAATTGTAGTTGGAGTTCATGGAGACTGGGTGTCACACGCTGAGGACCTAGTTGACAAGTATCTTTCTCTCCACAAGGATCGCATCATCATTACCAAAGGTGGGGCTGATCGCAATACCAGTATCGAGAAGATTATAGAAGCCATTAATGCCTATCGTCCAATCACTCCAGAAGATATCGTGGTTACCCACGACTCTGTTCGTCCTTTTATCACACTTCGCATGATTCAGGACAATATCAAATTTGCTCAAGATCATGATGCGGTTGACACAGTAGTAGAAGCGGTTGATACCATTGTTGAAAGTACAAATGGTCAGTTTATCACGGATATTCCAAATCGTGCTCACCTCTATCAAGGTCAAACACCTCAGACATTCCGTTGCAAGGATTTCATGGATTTGTATGGTTCCCTATCTGATCAAGAAAAGGAAATCCTGACGGATGCATGTAAAATTTTTGTTATCAAAGGAAAGGATGTTGCTCTAGCTAAAGGGGAATATTCAAACCTTAAAATCACAACGGTGACAGACTTGAAAATCGCGAAAAGCATGATTGAGAAAGACTAAGGCTATGATTAATCAAATTTATCAACTGACCAAACCAAAGTTTATCAATGTAAAATATCAAGAAGAGGATATTGATCAGGAGAATCATATCCTGATTCGTCCAAATTATATGGCGGTTTGTCATGCGGATCAACGTTACTATCAAGGGAAGCGTGATCCAAAGATATTGGCTAATAAACTTCCTATGGCCATGATTCATGAGTCTTGTGGAACTGTTATTTCAGATCCGACTGGGACTTATGAAGTCGGTCAAAAGGTAGTTATGATTCCCAATCAACCGCCTATGCAGAGTGACAAGGAGTTCTACGAGAACTACATGACAGGAACCTACTTCCTATCTAGTGGCTATGATGGCTTTATGAGAGAATTTGTCTCTCTACCAAAAGATCGTGTTGTGTCTTATAATGACATTGAGGACACAGTTGCAGCCATTACTGAGTTTGTGAGTGTTGGTATGCATGCCATGGATCGTTTCTTGCATCTCGCTCATAGTAAGCGAGAGCGTATCGCTGTTATCGGAGATGGTAGTTTGGCCTTTGTTGTTGCAAATATTATCAATTATACCTTGCCAGAAGCAGAGATTATCGTCTTTGGTCGCCATTGGGAAAAACTAGAGCTCTTCTCTTTTGCAAAAGAGTGCTACATTACGGATAATATCCCAGAGGATTTGACCTTTGATCATGGATTTGAGTGTTGCGGTGGCGATGGTACAGGTCCGGCTATCAATGACTTGATTCGCTATATTCGTCCACAGGGAACGATTCTCATGATGGGAGTGAGCGAATACAAGGTTAATATCAATACACGAGATGCTTTGGAAAAAGGATTGTTATTAGTGGGATCGTCTCGTTCAGGACGCGTCGATTTTGAGAAGGCCATTCAAATGATGGAAGTTAAAAAGTTTGCGAATCGTCTGAAGAATATCCTTTATGTTGAAGAGCCTGTGAGAGAAATCAAGGACATTCATCGTGTCTTTGCTACAGACCTTAATACTGCTTTCAAAACAGTATTTAAGTGGGAAGTGTAGAAGATGGAGGTTAATTGTGGAGAAACTCATCAAAGAAAAAATTTCTTCTTTACTATCTGATGAAGAGGAAGTACTCAGTGTTGAACAGTTGGGAGGCATGACCAACCAAAACTATTTGGTTAAAACAACCAACAAACAGTATATTGTGAAATTTTTTGGTAAAGGGACTGAAAAACTCATCAATCGTCAAAATGAAAAGTACAATCTTGAACTTTTAGAGGATTTAGATTTAGATGTTAAAAATTACCTCTTTGATATAGAGTCAGGGATTAAAGTAAATGAATACATCGAATCGGCAGTAACTCTTGATTCAACATCTATCAAGTCCAAGTTTGAAAAGATTGCACCAATTTTACAAACCATCCATGCTTCAGGGAAAGAATTAAGAGGAGAATTTGCTCCCTTTGAGGAAATCAGCAAATATGAATCCTTGATTGAGGGACCTATCCCTTATGAAAACTATGAAGCTGTAAGAAAAGATGTATTTTCACTAGAAAAGAGATTGGCTGATTTGGGTGTTGATAGAAAGTCCTGTCATATCGATCTGGTACCAGAAAACTTTATCGAGTCACCTCAAGGTCGCTTGTATTTGATTGACTGGGAATACTCTTCTATGAATGATCCAATGTGGGACTTGGCAGCACTTTTCTTAGAGTCTGAATTTACAAAGCAAGAGGAGGATGATTTCCTTTCCTACTATGAAAGTGAAAAAACGCATGTATCACGTGAGAAGATTCGTATCTATAAAATCTTGCAAGATACTATCTGGAGTTTGTGGACAGTGTACAAAGAAGCTCAAGGAGCTGACTTTGGAGATTACGGTGTCAACCGTTACCAAAGAGCTGTCGAAGGTTTGACTTATTATGGAGGTTAGGATGAAGAATAAAAATGGTGTTTCTTTTGGTCTGCTCTCTGGTATCTTCTGGGGATTAGGTCTAACGATTAGTGCTTACATCTTTTCAATTTTTACAAATCTTTCACCTTTTGTGGTGGCTGCTGCTCATGATTTCTTGAGTATCTTTATCTTGTTAGCTTTTCTTTTGGTAAAAGAAGGAAAAGTTCGCCTCTCGATTTTCTTAAATATTCGAAATGTGAGTGTTATAATCGGAGCTTTACTAGCAGGACCAATAGGTATGCAAGCCAATCTTTATGCGGTTAAATATATTGGTAGTTCTCTAGCTTCATCCGTATCAGCTATTTACCCAGCAGTTTCAGTTTTACTGGCCTTCTTCATTTTGAAACACAAGGTTTCAAAGAATACAGTATTTGGTGTTTTCTTGATTATTGCAGCGATCATTGCTCAAACCTACAAGGTTGAACAAGTTAACTCGTTTTACATTGGAATTCTTTGTGCCCTTGTCTGTGCAATTGCCTGGGGGAGTGAAAGTGTTCTCAGCTCCTATGCTATGGAAAGTGATTTAAGTGAAATTGAAGCCTTGTTAATCCGACAAGTAACCTCATTCTTGTCCTATCTTGTGATTGTGCTCTTTTCACACCATTCATTTGCAGAAGTGGCAGATGGGCAGTTACTAGGCCTCTTGCTTGTCTTTGCGGCCTTTAACATGATTTCCTACTTAGCTTATTATATCGCCATTAATCGCTTACAACCTGCGAAAGCGACAGGTTTGAATGTGAGCTATGTAGTTTGGACTGTCTTATTTGCAGTTGTTTTCTTGGGTGCACCGCTAGATATGCTGACAATCATCACTTCACTTATTGTTATGGCTGGTGTTTATATTATTATTAAAGAATAAAGGAGATTCGTGTGAAAGCGATTATTTTGGCAGCGGGCTTAGGAACTCGTCTACGCCCTATGACTGAAAATACCCCAAAAGCTTTGGTTAAGGTTAATCAAAAACCTTTGGTAGAATACCAAATCGAGTTTTTGAAAGAGAGAGGAATTGATGAGATTATCATCGTTGTCGGTTACCTCAAAGAACAATTTGACTACCTAAAAGAAAAATATGGTGTCCGTTTAGTCTTTAACGACAAGTATGCTGATTACAATAACTTCTACTCACTTTATCTAGTAAAAGAAGATTTGGCTAACAGCTACGTCATCGATGCAGATAACTATCTTTTCAAAAATATGTTTCGAAACGATCTTAAACGTTCTACCTATTTTAGCGTTTATCGTGAAGACTGTACCAACGAGTGGTTCTTGGTTTACGGTGATGACTACAAAGTTCAAGACATTATTGTTGACAGCAAAGCTGGTCGCATTCTGAGCGGAGTATCATTCTGGGATGCACCAACAGCTGAGAAGATTGTTGGCTTTATTGATAAAGCTTACGAAAGTGGTGAATTTGTTGATCTCTACTGGGACAACATGGTTAAGGATAATATCAAGGAATTGGATGTCTATGTCGAAGAATTAGAAGGAAATAGCATCTATGAAATTGATAGTGTAAAAGATTACCATAAGTTAGAAGAGATTTTATCTACTATTTAAGTAAGGAAAGAGAAGAAGGCTTGTGCCTTCTTTTTTTGTGGATTTTATAACAAGAATGTTTGATATTGATTGTATTCTTTAAATGAAACAAAAATTACAAAAAAATGAACAAAATAAAACAAAAATTATTGACAACGATTTCATATAGTGTTATACTTATTACATAAAAGATAATTGAAAGAAGGGAAAATGTTATGGGATTAGATCATTTCTTTGACAAAAACCTGGTGTTTTGCTTAGAAGCGGATAATCAAGAACAACTCTTTGATCAGGTAGCAACCCTGTTGGAAGAACGAGAAATTGTAACTCCAACTTATCGTGAAGCCTTGATCACGCGTGAAAAGTCATTTCCAACTGGTTTAGATATGGAATTTCTAGGAAAGGACTTGCCAAATGTAGCTATTCCTCATACAGATATTGTTCATAATCTAGCTGAGAAAGTAGTGGTTGTTCGATTAGAAAAACCAGTAACTTTTCACAATATGATAGCTCCTGATAAGGAAGTAGAAGTATCCCTACTCTTCTTTATCATTAACAACTCAAGTTCAAGTCAAACAAATATTCTGGCTCAGTTGATGGACTTTTTCACAGGAAATGGACATCTAGAAGATTTATCAAAAATTTCCGAACCAGAAAAACTTTATGCTTACATTGCTGAAGCAACCGCTTAATCTTGTCTATTAAAAAATAAAATCGGAGGAATTCCAAATGATTAAAATTCTTGCTGCCTGCGGCGCAGGTGTTAACTCAAGTCACCAAATTAAAAGTGCTCTAGAAGAAGAACTTTCAAACCGTGGTTATGACGTTCACTGTGATGCAGTCATGGTGAAAGATGTAAACGAAGACCTTATCAAGGGCTACGATATCTTTACACCAATCGCTGCAACTGACCTTGGTTTTGAACCAGGCATTCCAGTAATTGAAGCTGGGCCAATCTTGTTCCGTATTCCAGCGATGAGCGCTCCAGTATTTGACAATATTGAAGCAGCTATCAAAGAACATGGACTAAGCTAATTTATTCTTTATCTTGTTAACATTCATATAACTAAAAAAACGGGAGGAACTATTATGGATGTCATTATCGAACTAGCCAATAAGCTGTTCAAACCTATCTTGGATATGGGTGGACCAATCATCATGCTGATCATTTTGACAGTATTGGCTCTACTTTTTGGAGTGAAATTCTCCAAAGCGCTTGAAGGTGGTATTAAACTTGCCATCGCTCTTACTGGTATCGGTGCCATCATCGGTATGCTCAACGGAGCTTTCTCAGCATCACTTGCGAAATTCGTTGAAAACACTGGTATCCAATTGAACATCACTGACGTTGGTTGGGCACCGCTTGCAACGATTACTTGGGGTTCTGCATGGACACTTTACTTCTTGCTTGTGATGTTGATTGTCAACGTTGTGATGCTTGCAATGAAGAAAACAGACACACTTGACGTTGATATCTTCGATATCTGGCACTTGTCAATCACTGGTCTTTTGATTAAATGGTACGCAGACAACAATGGAGTTAGCCAAGGGGTTTCACTCTTCATCGCAACTGCAGCAGTTGTCCTTGTAGGTGTTTTGAAAATCATCAACTCTGACCTGATGAAACCAACATTCGACGACCTTCTTAATGCACCAAGTTCATCACCAATGACTTCAACACACATGAACTACATGATGAACCCAGTTATCATGGTTTTGGATAAGATTTTTGAAAAATTCTTCCCAGGTCTTGATAAATATGACTTTGATGCTGCTAAATTGAACAAAAAAATCGGTTTCTGGGGATCTAAATTCTTCATCGGTTTCATCCTTGGTATTGTTATCGGTTTTATGGGTACTCCACAACCTGTTGAAGGACTTAAAGATGCTGCAAACTGGCAAGAAGTTATTAAAGGTTGGTTGTCTCTTGGTTTGACAGCCGGTGTAGCTTTGGAACTCTTCTCACTTATCGGATCTTGGTTCATCGCAGCCGTAGAACCACTTTCACAAGGTATTACAAACGTTGCTACTAAACGTCTTCAAGGGCGTAAATTCAACATCGGTCTTGACTGGCCTTTCATCGCTGGTCGTGCTGAAATCTGGGCTTGTGCTAACGTACTCGCTCCAATCATGCTAGTAGAAGCTGTGCTTCTTTCAAACGTCGGTAATGGTATCTTGCCTCTTGCAGGTATCATCGCTATGGGTGTGACTCCAGCTCTCTTGGTTGTTACACGTGGTAAATTGCTCCGTATGATTATCTTCGGAACACTCTTGTTGCCTCTCTTCCTTCTTTCTGGTACTCTTATCGCACCATTTGCAACAGAACTTGCTAAAGGTGTAGGTGCCTTTCCTAAAGGTGTAGATAGTGCTCAATTGATCACTCACTCAACTCTTGAAGGACCAATTGAAAAACTATTTGGTTGGGCAATCGGTAATGCTACAACAGGTGATATCAAAGCAATCCTTGGTGCAGCAGCCTTCCTTGTATTCTATGTAGGTATCTTTGCTTGGTATAGAAAACAAATGATCAAACGTAACGAAGAATACGCAGCAAATGCTAAATAATTCGCTCCTATAAAATGTAAATTGTGAAAACTAGGTTGTTAATTTCCTACATTGGGAGCGACAACCTAGTTTTTCGTATAAAAATCTAAAAATAGTTGGAGAACATTATGGTAATTGAAATCAAATCAGACCAGTTAACGGTCCAGTTTAAAACCTTAGGTGGCGCCTTGTCGTCAATCAAGGACCGAGAAGGCATTGAGTATTTGTGGCAAGGTGATGCCACTTACTGGAGTGGACAAGCGCCAGTACTTTTTCCAATCTGCGGCTCTTTAAGGGAAGATTCAGCCTTCTACAGTCATGCAGATGGAACGGAAACGAAAGGAAATATTCCTCGCCATGGTTTGGTCCGTAAAAAAGAATTTGACTTAGTTGAACAAACAGAAAACAGCGTAACCTTTTCTATTGAAGATGATGAGAATACTTATCAGAACTATCCTTATCATTTCCGTCTTGAAATCACTTATCTAGTGACCGGCAAGACTGTTCGTACTCAATACAAAGTCTTCAATAAAGAAACTAGCAAGGTCATGCCTTACTTTATTGGTGGACATCCAGGATTTAATTGTCCTCTACTTGATGATGAAGTCTATGAAGATTATTATTTAGAGTTTGAAAAAGAAGAGACTTGCTCTGTTCCACGTCCTTTCCCAGAAACTGGCATGTTAGACTTCCAAGATAGAAGTCCATGGTTGGATTCGCAAAAGCAAGTGGATCTCAGTTACGATCTGTTTAGTGTTGATGCAGTGACTTTGGATGAGTTGCAATCCGGAACAATTGCCCTTCGTTCTCGTAAACATGAGAAGGGATTAAAAGTACACTTCCAAGAGTTTTCAAATCTCATTATCTGGTCAACTTTGAATAAGGGACCTTTCATTGCCTTTGAACCATGGTCTGGATTATCAACTTCACTTGAAGAAGGAGATCATCTAGAAGATAAGAAGAATGTTCGTCTCCTAGAACCTGGTCAAGTAGATCAGATTGGTTTTGAGATCGAAATCTTATAATTTTAAAAAATATAACACAAAAACAAACATTTTCTGTTGACTTTTACGTAGAATAGGAGTATATTATGTTTGTAAGCAACAAATGATGTTTGTACAAACAAACAATCACTTGTTATATTCTTTCTAGGAACTTGATATCCTAGACTTGGATAAGCTATCGAACAGCTTATTCAATTAAGTTGTCAATAAACTGCTAGAAAGTCTTTTGTACTTATAATACTAGTTATAAAGTCTTTACTGGCCTAGAAAAATAAAAAGGAGTATACAATATGTCTATTGTTATCGGTGCAGATGCTGCAGGTTTAAGATTGAAAGAAGTTGTGAAAGACTTCCTAGAAAAAGAAAACTTCCACGTAGTGGATGTTACAGCAGAAGGCCAAGACTTTGTCGATGTGACTCTTGCAGTTGCTGCAGAAGTGAACAAAGAAGAACAAAATCTTGGTATCGTGATTGACGCTTATGGTGCTGGTCCTTTCATGGTTGCAACAAAAATCAAAGGAATGGTTGCTGCAGAAGTATCTGACGAACGTTCAGCTTATATGACTCGTGGTCACAACAACTCACGTATGATCACTATGGGTGCACAACTTGTTGGTGATGAATTGGCTAAAAACATTGCTAAAGGTTTTGTTCATGGTAAATACGACGGTGGTCGTCACCAAATTCGTGTCGATATGTTGAACAAAATGTGCTAATACTCTTCAAAAATCAAGATAATCTGTTGTCAGCTCACTTTAGCTAACCTCAGTTATGCTTGCAGCTCGCTTCCTAAGCTAATCTTGATTTTTATTGAGTAAGGATAAATGATATTAGATTTATATAATTAATCGGAGGGAATAACTAATGAGAATTGCAATTGGATGTGACCACATCGTAACAGATGAAAAAATGGCGGTTTCAGAATTTTTGAAATCAAAAGGATATGAAGTCATTGACTTTGGTACCTATGACCACACACGTACTCACTACCCAATCTTTGGTAAAAAAGTTGGTGAAGCCGTTACAAGTGGTCAAGCTGATCTTGGGGTATGTATCTGTGGTACTGGTGTTGGTATCAACAACGCTGTAAATAAAGTTCCAGGAGTTCGTTCTGCCTTGGTTCGTGATATGACAACAGCACTTTATGCAAAAGAACAATTGAATGCCAACGTTATTGGTTTTGGTGGTAAAATTACTGGTGAATTGCTCATGTGTGATATCATTGAAGCTTTCATCAATGCTGAATACAAACCATCAGAAGAAAACAAAAAATTGATTGCTAAAATTGAGCACGTTGAAACTCACAATGCTCATCAAGCAGATGCAAACTTCTTTACAGAATTCCTTGAAAAATGGGATCGCGGTGAATACCACGACTAAGAGGTGACGCATGATTTTAACAGTCACAATGAATCCATCCATTGATATTTCTTATCCTTTGGATGAATTAAAAATTGACACTGTCAACCGTGTGGTGGACGTGACCAAGACAGCTGGTGGTAAAGGTCTCAATGTTACACGAGTTCTTTCAGAATTTGGTGATTCTGTTGCTGCTACTGGTTTGGTTGGTGGTAAACTTGGTGAGTTTTTAGTAGAGCATATCGACGATAAAGTAAAGAAAGATTTCTTCTCAATTCAGGGAGAAACTCGTAACTGTATCGCTATTCTCCACGGAGACAACCAAACAGAAATCCTTGAAAAAGGACCTGAAGTTTTGGAACAAGAAGGGCAAGATTTCTTGACTCATTTCGAGAATCTTCTTGACACTGTAGAAGTAGTGGCCATTTCAGGTAGTCTTCCAGCTGGCCTTCCTGTTGACTATTATGCAAACTTGGTAGAGCTTGCTAATAAAGCAGAGAAACCAGTTGTTCTAGACTGCTCAGGTGCGGCTCTTCAGGCTGTCCTTGAATCACCACACAAACCAACAGTTATCAAACCAAATAACGAAGAATTGTCTCAGCTTCTTGGGAAAGAAGTTTCTGAGGATTTGGATGAATTAAAAGAAGTTCTTCAAGAGCCTTTATTTGCAGGGATTGAGTGGATTATCGTGTCACTTGGTGCAAATGGTGCTTTTGCAAAACATGGTGACACTTTCTACAAAGTAGATATTCCTAGAATTCAAGTTGTCAATCCTGTCGGATCTGGAGATTCTACTGTTGCAGGTATTTCATCAGGACTTCTTCATAAGGAATCAGATGCAGAACTCCTCATTAAGGCAAATGTCCTTGGAATGCTTAATGCTCAAGAAAAGATGACAGGTCATGTCAATATGGCCAACTATCAAGCTTTATATGATCAATTAATAGTAAAAGAGGTATAAAATGGTTTTAACAGAACAAAAACGTGCATGTTTAGAAAAACTTTCAGATGAAAATGGCATCATCTCAGCTCTTGCCTTTGACCAACGTGGTGCTTTGAAACGCCTCATGGCTCAATACCAAACAGAAGAGCCAACAGTCGCTCAAATGGAAGAACTCAAAGTCTTGGTTGCAGATGAATTGACAAAATACGCATCCTCTATGCTTCTCGACCCTGAGTATGGACTTCCAGCTACAAAAGCTCTTGCTCCAAATGCTGGTCTTCTCCTTGCTTATGAGAAAACTGGCTACGACACAACAAGCACCAAACGCTTGCCTGACTGTTTGGATGTTTGGTCTGCCAAACGCATCAAAGAACAAGGTGCAGATGCAGTCAAATTCTTGCTTTACTATGACGTAGATAGCTCTGACGAACTCAACCAAGAAAAACAAGCCTACATCGAACGCATCGGTTCAGAGTGTGTGGCAGAAGACATTCCATTCTTCCTTGAAATCCTCGCTTACGATGAAAAAATAGCTGATGCAGGTTCAGCAGAATACGCAAAAGTAAAACCACACAAGGTTATCGGTGCTAT